>JAIEAS010000346.1 GCA_029071285.1 Clostridia bacterium | reverse complement strand
GAAATCCTCGGAGTGGTCATCGTTTGCGACGGAGCAAACAACATAATGACAAGAAGCAACATTTTAAACGCGGTATCCACTGCGTTAAACATTCAAAAAAATATTATTGCAATCTATTCAATGACTGTATAAGGAGAAATTTATGACTAAAAAGAAAAAAATCATCGTAATGTCATCACTCGTATTTTTACTTGCGTTAACGGCAGTATTAAACGTACTGCTTGCTAAAACCAGAGTTGCTAACGGCGACAGTGCTGTTGCTACTGCAAATTATTTCTCTACATACCGTTCGGAAAGAACCACTACGAGAAGTGAAGAACTCGTTCAGCTCGACAGCGTTATTGCGCTTTATGACGAGGGCAGCGAAAAGTACAACGAAGCAGTTAACATGAAAATGAAGTTAGTTGAAATTATGGAAAAAGAGCTTGTGCTTGAAACCATGATCAAATCCAGAGGCTTCGCAGACGCGGTCGTATCTATCGGTATGGAGTCTGACAACGTTAACGTTTTCGTAAATTCCAACGAGCTTGACTCGAACACGGCAGTTGCAATTTATTATTGCCTTTCCAAAGAGGCGAACGTAAAGCCCGGCAACGTAATAATTATGCCCGTTTACTCACAAATTTAAGTTTGTAAGTTGCAAAATTTAAAATACTGTGTTATACTAACGATAAGGAGAAAATTATGGCACACGTAAGGCACGACCCTACTTCGACGCAGAAAGGAAAAATTACCTATAACTCTGGTATAGTAAGCGGTATAGTTTCGCTCGCTATTGAAGAAGTTGACGGAGTTTCCCTTCTCAATACTAAGAATAAGGGCATTAAACTCAATTTTGATAAACAAGGAATTATTGCTGATATAAGCGTAAAGGTGGACGCAACCTATAACGTTCCGTCGCTCGCTTTCAGAATTCAGCAGTCCATAAAGCACAACGTCGAGTCGATGACGAAATATAAGGTTGCGAAGGTTGACGTTCATATTCAGGACGTAAATTTCCCCGAAAATTCGGCATTGTAA
>JAIEAS010000345.1 GCA_029071285.1 Clostridia bacterium | reverse complement strand
GACTTTTTGGAAAAATCACTCGCCGTCATTGCGAACGCAGTGAAGCAATCCAGAAGCAAAGCACTTAAAATGAGCGTTATTTCTGGATTGCCGCGGGAGCGTTGCTCCCTCGCAATGACGAAGAGGCGGAATGACAAAGAAGTTGGCAAAAAATCGTACCACGTTATCTGATTTTACCCAAGGGTAAATGAAAGAGAAAAGGGAGCAGAAGCGGCGGCGCAAATCTAAAAGGACAAGTGCGAATGTGGAATCCGCGCCGCCCGCTTTATCCCGAAAATAAAAGGAGAATGTATGAAAACAAAAAACAGAAATCTATTGACGGTAATTTTAGCCTTGCTTTGCGCAGTAGCGGTTGCTATCGGCGTAGGCTTTTTACTGCCTAAACAAGAAAAAATCAACGCCAACGCTGCTACGGTCAGCTCTGCTACTGCGGTAATGTCAGACATTACTTTGGTGAATGGAAGCGGAACGACAATTCAGATTTGGCCGGCAGGCGACTTTAAGCTTTGGGAGGCTACTCCAAGTGCTTCTTGTGGTTCGGGAGACGCGCATTTCAGCGTTTCTGTTAACGTTCCTGCAAATACCGTATACACGGTAAATTATAAATTTGAAACAGTAGTAAAACTTGATTCCAGTACAAGCGGTTCGGTCAATGCTAATGCCTGGTTAGAGCGGTATGAAGACGATACTTACGCGACTCAAAAAGGCGGAAATTTTGGTAGCGTTATTATTTCCGGTGCAAGGACCGGCGGGACCAAAGATACAAAGACCACTTGGGTTAATAATTTAATTCTTCTAAATAGTACGAATGCGCCGAAAGATTGCAAAGTTTGGTTTAATCTGCATTTTGCGGTTAGTTCCAAGGGCGGTCAAGTCGCAGGCGTGTCCTCTTCGGTTGCTGTAACGGACTGGCAAGTGACTGCAACTGATTTATCCGCGCCTATGCCTGCGGCAACAGACATTTTGACAATACCTTATGACGGCAGTGCGCACAGGGTAAACTTTACTTATGCTGATGCGGTTACGCTAAGTGATTTGGATGGCACAACGTATCAATACGATACGGGTTATAAAGTCGTAAGCGTAACTCCTGTGGCGGAAGACAGCGACGGCAATCCGACAAATACTTACACGCTGTATACTGACCCTAATGGAGGCAGCGGCTATATCGAAGCAACTCAATCGGGTAAATATACCGTAAAATTCAATTTAAACACCGGCGCAACAGCCGGCGGCGTTCAGTGGGTCGGCGGCGGCACGGGTGAAAAAACTGTTATATTAACGATAAACAGGATAGACTCTACGGTTACTCCCGACGTTGGCGCTGGTCCGTGGTATACGAATAAAAACCTTTATAACGACGTTACCATAACGACTACTGCGGGAGATACTCCGGGCAGTATAGTATGGGACGCGGGGCAGACCCTTACGGCGGGTACCAATAACTACGGCTGGACCTTTACACCCACGGATACGAGGAACTATAATACCAAAACGGGTTCTGAATCTATTACGGCGGAAAACTTAGAAATTCTCAGAATAGAAGCAAGGTTCACGCAGAATACCACGAAATTTTACACTTCAAACAGTCTTGAAGATTTAAACATAAAGCTGGGTGTATTCAAGATTTATAACGACGGCTCGGAAGTCGCTATCGACCCCGCGGATTACGAGCTGGACGGCGATATATCCACGGCGGGTACGGCAAACATACTGGTAACGTATACCACGTCTACAACCGAGCTGCCTGCACGGGAAGAGTTTACCGATAACTTTGACGTTGAAATTACCGAGGTAAAATTAAAGAAAATTACCGCGACTTTTACGCCCGAGGGCAATATCTACCTTTCGGATACGCTTGAAGATTTAAAGCAGTATCTGACGGTGGACGCAAAGTACAACGACGGCACGGTTAAAAACGATATATCCGCATATACCATTACTTCACCCTCAGAGCTTTCACTCGGCACGGTTACTGTAACCGTAGCCGCGGACGAAGATAATACGATTACCGATACCTTTCCCGTAAACGTGTTGCCCGACCCCGAGGTTATCGAATTGAAGATACCCGAGGTGGACGACGTTACTTACAGCGGCGAAGAGTTCGACGTTTTAGACGAGATTAAAAAACTTACCGTGCAACAGGTTACGCAATACCTCGAAGTTACGGGAACGGTTTCGGGCAGGGACGCAGGCGCTTATATCGTTAAGTTTAAAATCAAAGACGAGTTCGTCGGCAGCGTAAAGTGGGAAGAAACGGCGCCCGTTGCCGTCAGATACAGTCTGTCCGCAAAGCCCGTCAGCGACGCGCATTTAAGCGCAGACAAGAGAACGGTTACCCTCAAATGGCAGATTGTAAAGGCAAAGGTTGCCGCCGTCTGGGACAGCGAAAACTGCGTTTGGGTACCCGACGTGAGCGAGCTTGCGGAAACTACCGAACCCGACTTCCTCGTTCAGACCTACACAAACTCGAACGGAAAATCTTTTACTAACAGGTCGAAGCTTGCGGGCGGAAGAACCTATCAGGTTACGGCAACGATAAATTCGGCTTACGCTAAAAATATCGAGCTTGACGAAGACACGCAAACTCTTATGAATTCGGGCGACGAAACTTATACTTACACACCCGAATACGTGCCCGGCGTCTGGGATAAAATACTTGCGTTTTTAAAGGCGAACTGGCTTTGGTTCGTAATTGCGCTTGCCGCGCTGATACTTCTTATAATCATAATAGTGGTTGCGGTGAAGTGCAGAAAGAGCAAGGAAGAGCGCGAGGAAATTAAGGCGCGCAAAGAAGAAGAGAAACAGCGCAAGCTTGAAGAAAAGCAGCGCAAAGAGGAAGAGCGCAGACTGCAACAGGAACGCCTCGAAGAAGAACGCAGATTGCAGCGTGAAAAGCTCGAAGCCGAGCGCGAAATGGCAAGGGCAAAGCAGGAAGCCGAGCTTGAAAAAATCCGTGCACAAGCGCAGGCGGGTATGGCTGGCGCGGGAATGGCAAGTATGGCTATGGCTCAACAGCCCCAACAGCAGGCAATGCCCGTGCCGCCTCAACCCGTACAGCAGGTAGTTGATAATACCAACAACGAACTGTTAAAGGAAATGCGCCAGCAGATGGCGGAGCTTCGCGCGGACAACAAAGCAACTCAGGCGCAGTTACAGGCAATGCAGAATAATCACAATGCACAGTCAATGCCTACACCTCAGCCCATGCAAATGCCTATGCAGCAGGCAATGCCTGCACCTATGTACCCGCAGTATCCTATGATGCCGCAGTACGGCGGAAACGATCTGGCAATGGCGAGAATGGAAGCACAGCTCAACGCTATGCAGGCGGAGCAACGCGCAAGGTATGACGCAGAACAGCGTATTGAACTTGCGGCAATGCGCGCGGAATCGCACGTTGACAGAGATTCGCGCCACAGCGTTGACCTCGCTGCAATGCGTGAGCATATTAACGGGCACAACTACAACCGTATACCCGATTACAGTCAGCCCGCACAACCCGCATATAACCAGCCCAACTCAATGGATATGATGGGTGCGTTGGTTGCGGCAACGTTACGCAATATGGCTAACGGCGAGATAGCGGTAACGCAGTCCGTTCCCGAGCTTCCGCAGAAAACGGGAGCAGTAGCCCAGTCTGCGAAGTACCCTTCCGACGCGGTAATCACTACCACGACGACGGTTGACACGACCAAGAACGGCGCGATACGCAGGGACGAAAACTTCGATATAGACGGTTTCTACGACCCGTTGGATTGAGTGTAAGCGGTGAGGATTTTTACGCAAGAAATTGCTCCGCAATGCGTAAAAAGATTTCTCGGCTGACGCTCGAAATGACAATAAGGACGATAAGCCGCCCGAGCCAAATGGCTCGGGCGGCTTCTGTATCTTATACACATCTACGAGA
>JAIEAS010000344.1 GCA_029071285.1 Clostridia bacterium | reverse complement strand
CGGTCGACGATTTTTTGCCCGTAATGCCTATCGTGTTTTTAACTTCCTTGACGATAGTTTTGGGGATTATGCCGTGCGCCTTGTTGTATTCGGTCTGGACTTTTCTTCTTCGCTCGGTTTCGTCGATTGCGAGGCGCATACTGCCAGTAATCGTGTCGGCGTACATAATTACTTTTCCCTCTGCGTTTCGCGCCGCTCTGCCTATGGTCTGAACGAGCGAAGTTTCACTTCTTAAAAAGCCTTCTTTGTCCGCATCGAGTATTGCAACAAGTTTAACCTCGGGCAAATCGAGCCCTTCCCTCAAAAGGTTTATTCCGCACAGAATATCGAACTCGCCGCTTCTAAGTCCGTTTATAATGTCTATACGCTCAAGCGCGTCTATATCGCTGTGCATATACCTTACTTTCAAGCCGTGTTCTTTCAGATAGTCGGTAAGACTTTCCGCCATACGCTTCGTAAGAGTGGTTACAAGCACTCTGCCCTTATCCGCGATTACTTTTTTCACCTCGCCGAAAAGGTCGTCAATCTGTCCCTTAGTGGGACGCACCTCAATTTCGGGATCCACAAGTCCCGTAGGGCGGATAAGCTGTTCGACTATATTGCCCGCCTGTTCGAGCTCGTACGGCGCGGGCGTTGCCGAAACGCAGATAAGCTGCGGAACGCGCGCGTCAAACTCTTCAAAGGTGAGCGGTCTGTTGTCGTATGCCGATTTAAGGCGGAAACCGTAGCCCACTAAATTTTCCTTGCGCGAACGGTCGCCGTGGTACATTGCGCGTATCTGCGGTATCGTCATATGGCTCTCGTCGATAAACACGAGAAAGTTGCCTGCGGGAAAATAATCCAGAAGCGTGAACGACGCTTCACCCGGACTTCTTCCGTCGAAATAACGGCTGTAATTTTCAACACCGCTGCAATAGCCTATTTCGCGCATCATCTCCAGATCGTAAGTCGTGCGCTGTGAAAGCCTTTCCGCTTCAAGAAGTTTTCCTTCGTCGCGGAACGCCTTTACTTCGTCGTGCATATCGCGCTCTATCATTGCCAGCGCGCTCTGCATTTTGTCCGAACCGACCGCATACTGGCTGGCGGGGAATATCAGCACGTGTTTAAGCTGCGAGATTATATTTCCCGTCAGCGCGTCCTCTTCGCATATTCTTTCAATTTCGTCGCCGAAAAATTCAACGCGTATTGCAACTTCGGAATTGCTTGCGGGAAAAATTTCAACCGCATCGCCGCGAACGCGGAAAGACGCGCGTTTAAAATCCATATCGCGGCGGGCGTACTGAATTTCAACAAGCCTGCGAAGAAGTGCGTCACGTTCCATTTCCTGACCGGGGCGCAAAGATATAGCAAGTCTGAAATATTCCTCGGGCGCGCCCAAGCCGTAAATACAGCTGACCGAAGCAACCACTATTACGTCCTCGCGCTCGCCGAGCGAGCTTGTGGCGGAATTGCGCAGTTTATCGATTTCGTCGTTAAGGCTCATATCCTTTTCGATATAGGTATCGGTTGAAGGAATATAGCTTTCGGGCTGGTAATAGTCGTAATAACTGACGAAGTATTCAACACGGTTTTCGGGGAAAAATTCTTTAAACTCGTTGCAAAGCTGAGCCGCCAAAGTTTTATTGTGGGCAATAACCAAAGTCGGGCGGTTTACGTTTTTTATCACGTTCGCCATGGTAAAGGTTTTACCGCTGCCGGTTACGCCCACGAGTACCTGAGTGCGTATGCCGTCAAGCACCCCCTCCGTAAGGCTTTGGATTGCCTGCGGCTGGTCGCCCGTCGGATTAAATTTTGAATGCAGCTCAAATTTCATATTTAAAATTATGCCCTCTTTCGCATATATTTACAACCGAAATAAACCTATTATAATTAAAACGTTTGTTTAATTTATTATAAAATAACGGCTGAAAAAAGTCAACTGAAAAACGGATAAAGGCGGCGCGCGTTTCAAAAAACCGCGCCGCGTCAAATCTAATTCTCGGGCTGTTCGGCCACACACGAAAAGTCTACCCAGAAAGATG
>JAIEAS010000343.1 GCA_029071285.1 Clostridia bacterium | reverse complement strand
GTTTGCGGCAAGTGCTTTTAATTTACTGCGTTGTTTTGAAGTCAACATATTTTTTCCTTTTTAGTTTATAAAATCGAATTCCACGTCGCCGACGATTACGGTGTCTTTTTCGTTTACGCCCATCTCGCGCAATTTTGAAATAACACCCTTTTCGCGCAGAATTTTCTGGAAGTACGCCATAGAGTCGGGGTCGTCCAAAGATACGTTTCTGCAAAGCATATCCACGAGCGCGCCCACCACTACGAAAGCGTCGCCGTCGCGGTAAATTTCAAATCCCAGATCGCCGCCCTTGGTGTAAGTGAAGTTTTCGTCGTGCTCGATACGCTTTACGGGAGGAAGCCCTTCAAGCACGGTAAACAGTCCCTCGACAAGCTCCTTGGTGCCCTCGCCCGTGATTGCGGTTATAGGGAAAATTTTGTACTTTCTACCGTACTTCTTTTTGAAGATTTTCAAGTTCTCTTCCGCGCCGTAAGTGTCGCACTTGTTCAGCGCGATAATCTGCGGAAGTTTAGAAAGGGCTTTGCTGTAGCGCGAAAGCTCTTCGTTGATTTTTTTGAAATCTTCAACGGGGTCGCGGTTTTCGCAGCCCGAAATATCCACGACGTGCAGAAGCATTCGCGTGCGCTCGATATGTCTTAAAAAGTCGTGCCCGAGTCCCGCGCCCTGCGCCGCGCCCTCGATTAAACCGGGGATATCCGCCGCGACGAAAGATTTGTCGTAATACTTTACAACGCCTAAATTAGGGGACAGCGTTGTGAAGTGATAGTTTGCGATTTTAGGTTTTGCCGCCGAAATTTTTGAAAGCAAAGTGGATTCTCCAACGTTAGGAAAACCAATAATTCCTACGTCGGCTATAACTTTGAGTTCTAAAATAAGAACGTGCGGCTCGGTCTTTTCGCCCTTCTGCGCAAAGTTGGGCGCGTGCCGCCTTGCGGTGGTAAAACGCACGTTGCCCTTGCCGCCGCGTCCACCCTCCTGAACGAGCTTTTTTTCGCCCTCTTCGAACATATCGCAGATTACGGTGTCAGTTTCCGCGTCCTTTACGACCGTTCCGACGGGCACCTTTATAACGACGTCCGCGCCGAATTTGCCGAAGCATTTATTCGTGCCGCCGCGTTCGCCGTTGCCCGCGAAATATTTGCTGGTATAACGGAAAGACAACAGGTCGTTCATACTGCCGTCCGCAACGATATAGACGCTGCCGCCGTTACCGCCGTCGCCGCCGTCGGGTCCGCACGCGGGCTTGCCCTTGTAGGACTTGAACGAATTCATTCCGTCGCCGCCGTCGCCTGATTTAATTGTGATTTTTACCTTATCGGTAAAGCCGTTTTTTTCGGACATAATTTTCCTTTATTTCAAAGCCGCGCACAGCTCGCCGTTCGAGGCGGTGCTTTCAAAAAGCTTAATAACGATTTCGCCCTCTTCGTGCTTTCTGCGGATAGCGACCGAAGCGTTCTGTTCTTCCTCGGATAAAATCTTTTCGTCGCCCGAAGCCCAGGTATTTTCGATATCTATAGGCGGATTCACTTTGAACCTCGCCAGCTTCTGCGACAGGGTTACGCGCATATTGCACGCGTCTTTCAGTCCCGAATAAATTGCGCTCTCTATTCCGTCGCCGCCCTCACCTAGCGCAGATATTATAGTGAGCGACGCGCCCTTATCGGTATTGCGGGCGGAAGATATAAACTTTTTAGCCGCGTCCAGCGCCGAAGTATCCAAGGCGGAAGCAACGAGCGAACCGCTGTTGTACGCGCGGGTGAGTTTGGTTAAGTCGTCTAAAATGAACACCACGTCGCGTTTCAATTCCGCCTGCCGTTTTGCGTATTCCAGCGCAAGCTCCGCCGTTTTGATATGAACGCGCGCGCCCGCGTCCATCGTGGAAGTCAAAACGTCCGCGCGCGAGAATGCGCGCTTAAAATCAGCCGCTTCCTCGGGACGCGCGTCGATAAGCGCGATTATAATCTTTGCTTCGGGGTGGTTTTTTTCTATGCCCTGTGCAATCCCCTTTAAAACTCCCGTCTTGCCCGTACCGTGGGGTGCAACGACCAGCGCACGCTGTCCCGCAGCAACCGGTGATAACAGGTCAATCATTCTGCTTGCAATGTCATTCTGTCCGCGGGTTGCGGATAATCTTTTTACGGGATATGTCGGCGCAAAGCTTTCAAAATCGAGTCTGTCCGAAAGCGCTTCGGGTATAACTCCGTCTACCTGTGAAACGGTTACGAGTCCCGCGAGTCCGTTATCCGATTTGCGCCTTAACGCGCCTTTTAAATAATCCCCCTCGCGCAGAGAAAATTTAGAGATAAACGAGTCGCTTACGAATACCTCGCCCGCCGTCGAATTGAGATACCACACGCCGTCGGCTTTGTATAAAAATCCCTCGCACGGTTCGTTTGATACCGCCGAGCTGGAAACCTGCATGGTTATGCCGCCGCTCCTTTCATTTTCAAACGAAGAGAGGTTTATTTCGCGGCAGCGCAGAATATCAACGACAAGCTGTCTGTCGTATTCCGCCGACTTGGGCGGCGCGCCGCTCGCCGACTGCGAGGCGGGGTCGGATTTGCCCGAGGCGATATTTAAAATTTCTTCCGTGATGCGTTCCTTTCTTCCCTCCGTGGGGCGGGGAACGCCGACCTGTCTTGCGACCTGCCTTAAATCGTAAATACTCTTGGCTTTAAGGCGCGCGGCAAGCTCTTCCAAAAGTCTGCTGTCAGCCATTGCGCCTCCTCAACACGATAACGCGCGTGTCGTCGGAAACGCGGCGGGTAACTTCCAGTTCGCTGCCGTCCGCTTCTTCAACGTCCTCTTCGTCGAAGGCTTCCAAAAAGCCGTCTACTTTTTCAATGTCTATCTTACAGCCCTTGTCGCGGTAGTGCATGGGAATTACGACGTTGGGCATAAGTCTGTCAACGTATTCCTTAGCCATTTCCGCGTCAATGGTATAATTTCCGCCGACGGGAATGAGCAACACGTCCACGGGCAGAAGAAGTTCGATAAGCTCGGAAGAACACGCCTCGCCCAGATCGCCGAGGTGGCATATATCTATTCCGTCCATGCGGAACTTGAATATTAAATTTTCGCCCCTGACCTTGCCGCGCTGTCCATCGTGGAAGCTCTTGACCGCGGAAATATGCACGCCGTCAAGTTCGCAGGTGCATTCGCTGTCGATAATTTTCGGGTTGCCGACAACCGCGCCCGTGTTGGCGTGGTCGTAGTGCCCGTGCGAGACGGTAACAGCGTCCGCTTCGACTTTCGGCATATCGTAGCCTATAGAGCTGTCGTACGGGTCGCAGACAACCGAAGTGCCAGTGCTTTCGGTAAGCTTAAAGCACGAATGTCCCAAATATTCAATCTTCATTCTTCTTCCTCTTAATTATTTAAAACGGTAAAATTTAATACCGTACTTTCACCATCCTGACCGCTTTGGTATTCAAGCAACACGCCGTAACCCCGTCCGTCCGACGAAATTTCTATTCTTTTGGTGCTGACTTCGAAAAAGCCGTTCATATTGCCGTAGCCTATTTCGCAGCGCGTAGTTTTGCCCTGTTCGAAAAACATACGGATATACTGCGAGCCCGTGCGCACGTATTCGGCTTCGCCCTCTTTGAAAAAGAAGGTGCTCTGGTCGCCGTCAGAAACGTAGCACACAAGTATGCCGCCGTCGATTTTACGATAGATGCCGCCCGTGGAAATATCCTCGTTTAAGCTATCGCCATTCGATACGATTTTTACGTTGCACGGAAAGCGGGTTTGTCCGTCAATTTCATTATAACACATATTTTAAAAAATTACTTCAAATTTTGTACGAAAATATCGGGAGTTACTATATTTTTTCTGCCGTTTGTATAACATTCCTTGCCCTCGCGCAGAATTTCTGCAATCCAGCCCTCGTCGCCGCGTTCAAGCGCGGTCTTTACCTCTTTGAGCGAGGTTATAAGATTGTCGAGCTTTTCCTTGAGGTTTTCGGCGTTTCTGACGTAGAGCGAAGCCCACATATTTTCGTCCACGCCGGCGATTCGGGTCATATCCTGAAAACTTCCGCCCGTGAAGCCTATGCAGCCCGCAATTTCGCCGTCCTTTACGTAGGCGTTGGAAACAATGTGCGCAAGCTGCGAGGTGTATGCGATTTTTTTATCGTGAATCTCGGCGGTACACTCGACTATTCTGCCGAAGCCCATATCCTTTATAAGTCCCCACATTATTTTCATCGCCCAGTCCTCGGCGTTGCCGCGGACGACAATCATACTCGCCCAGTCGAAAAGGTGTTCGCAGGCGTTTTCAATGCCCGAAACTTCCTTGCCCGCCATGGGATGACAGCCGACGTACTGAAAATTGCGCGGTTTTTCGTTCACCGCGTCCTCGATATATTTTTTAACGCCGCAGACGTCCGCAACGATTGCGCCGTCTTTAAAGGTGTTTTCGTTAATGAACCGCACCGCGGCTTCGGGCGGAAGCGCAATGAACACCACGTCGAAATTTTCAAAGGATTGCGCCGTTCCGTCTATTATGGAATGGTCGAACGCGTACTCCAAAGCGTGCTTCGAGCGGTTCCAGCCGTAGACCGTATACCCCGCCCTTTTGAGCGCAAGACACATCGAACCGCCTATTATTCCCATTCCCGCAACGCATATTTCCATTTGTATCTCTCCTTTTTTTACGATAGAGATTATAACACAGACTTTTAAATTACACAAATAAATTATTACTCGGTTTCATTGACTTTTTGAAAGTTGCATTTTATAATAATTAAGTAAAAAAATATTTATTTAAGGAGTTTTTGCACAATGAACAAAATGTCCGTAAAAGATTTGAAAGATCTCAAAGGCAAAAAGGTGCTGGTGCGCTGCGATTTTAACGTACCCATGAAGGACGGCGTTATCACCGACGAAAACAGAATACAGGGCGCGCTTCCCACCATTAAATATCTGTTAGAACACGGCGCAAAGGTTACCCTTTGCTCGCATATGGGCAAACCCCACTCCATTTTTTCAAGCGAAGTAAAGCTTAATAAAAAGGACCAGAAAAAGGTTGACGCGGGCGAAACCACCAAAGAAGCGGTTATCGAAAAAGCTAAAAAAGACGAACCCAAAAAGCTCACCCTTGCTCCCGTTGCAAAAAGACTTGCAGAGCTTCTGGGCGGCAAAGTTAAATTCGCAACCGACGTTATAGGTCCCGATGCGAAAGCAAAGCGCGACGGCCTTAAAGAAGGCGAAGCCGTTCTTCTTGAAAACCTCCGCTTCCACTGGGAAGAAGAGAAAAAGGACGAGGGCTTCTGCAAGCAGCTCGCTTACGACGCGGATATTTACGTCAACGACGCGTTCGGCACGGCTCACCGCTCGCACGCTTCCACCGCCGCTATCGTTGAATACGGCATTATCAAAACAGCGGTATGCGGCTTCCTTATCGAGAAAGAACTCGAGGTTATGGCGGACACCCTTGAAAATCCCCAGCGTCCCTTCGTTGCAATTTTAGGCGGCGCGAAAGTTGCTGATAAGCTCAACGTTATTTCAAACCTTCTGGAAAAGTGCGATACCCTCATCATCGGCGGCGGTATGGCTTACACCTTTATCAAAGCCAACGGCGGCGAAGTAGGCACTTCTCTTCTTGACGAAGAAAAAATCGAGTACTGCAAAGAGATGATGGCAAAGGCTAAAAAGGCGGGCAAGGAACTTCTTCTTCCCGTTGACACTGTGGTAACCGACCACTTCCCCGAGCCTATCGACGCGGAAATCAAGGTTGAAACCGTTCCTTCCGATAAAATCCCCGCAGACAAGATGGGAATGGATATCGGCGAAAAGACGAGAAAGCTGTTCGCAGAAAAAATCAAGAGTGCGAAATCGGTTATCTGGAACGGACCTATGGGCGTATTCGAGAACCCCACCCTTGCAAAGGGAACTATCGCGGTAGCTCAGGCTCTTGCGGACGTTCACGGCAAGTGCACCACCATTATCGGCGGCGGCGACAGCGCTGCGGCAGTTCAGCAGCTCGGCTTTGCGGATAAGGTAACCCATATCTCCACCGGCGGCGGCGCATCGCTCGAACTCTTCGAAGGAAAGGTTCTCCCCGGCATTGCCTGCCTCAACGAAAAGAAGTAATTTTAATAAACGTAACAAAAACAGCGGTTTCGATATGAAACCGCTGTTTTGATTTAATTAAAATCTACCAATCAAAATGCTCACGTATACTATCGTCCAAAGAATAATTTTCTTGCGATAATACCGCACCGAACCTGTTTTGTTTCAAACGCTGGGTAAGAAAACTGTGATAATAGCTATGCTCTTGACCGCAGAAAAAACACTTGCAATTTATTTGAACAAGAGTATACGTGCTGGCAGTTATATAATCTCCGCTGACAGAGGAACTCTGCGTGCTTTTAAGCTCGGTATAAGTCGCATCCAAAAATGAATAGCGTTCTCCGCATTTGGGGCAAAATTGATTTTTTAATTTTTTAATTTCTTTACGCGCAGAATTAACTTTTAACCAAAAAAATATTTGTAGGATAAACGCAATTAAAATTAGAGGTATATATACGTAAGCCGGCATCGGCACAAAAAATAATAGTACTATCGTTAAAACAATTACTAAAGCACATATTGCAACACCGAGTTGATTCAATCTTTTCTTCCTCTTTGCCTCTTTAAGGGTTTTACTCTGTCTGCCGA
>JAIEAS010000342.1 GCA_029071285.1 Clostridia bacterium | reverse complement strand
GTCACCAACCTCGACTGGGATGCGCTTGCACACGACAGCGTGCAGTACAAGACGATGCAGTACTACAAGGGCTTAATAGAATTCCGTAAATCGAGCGAGGCTCTGCGTCACATAGCTTCGATTGATAAGGGCAAGTCGATTCTGAAAATAGAAAAGAAGGACGGCGCGTTCGTTGCGTTCACGATTACGAAGGGCACCGAAAAGCTTCTTATAATCTACAACCCGAATGAAACCGCGGTTGAATATACTCTTCCTGCAGGAGGCTGGGGTCTGTTTGTAAACGGCACCACCGCAGGCGTGATTCCTATCGGCAATCAGATTGTAAGTACTACTTCGAGCCCCGCAAAGGTTTCGATTGCAGGAATAAGCTGCTACGTTTACAAGGCGGCATAAAACTTAATACCCGCGAGGGCAAGTTTAAATAAATAATTTATAAACAATATTTTGGAGGAAAATTATGAAGGCTAAAAAGATAGTTGCGCTGGTTATGTCAGCCGCAATGGTAGCAGGCGCGGCTTCGATGCTCGCTGCCTGCAAAAAGAATCCCGATAACGGCGGCGGTAACACTACAATACCCTACGTTGAGGATACAAATTCTTACTACGCAGTAGGCGCAGGTAAAGGCGATGCTACAACCCACGGCACTCTGTATAAGCAGGGCACGATGATTGCCGGTGGGGTTGAAGACGGCTGGAACCCTAAGAGCGACGATATTCCTTTCACAAAGGATACCACAATAGAAGATGAAAACGTTTACACCCTTACGCTCACTATGTATGCGGGTGATGCGTTCAAAATTCTTTACGATAAAGACGCAGGCTGGGGCGGCGAAGCTATCAACTTCTTCTCTTTGGAAGCTGATTATATCGAAGGCGACGCTGCAGAAGCAACCTACACCGTAGAAGGCGAAACCTGGTTTGTAACCAACGGCGACAGCAACATTATCTGCAACGAAGATCAGGACGGCGTTTACAAATTTACCCTTAAAACCTATCCCGAAGCTGAAACGAAGTACGTTATATCGGTTGAAAAGGACCATTCTATTGACAGACTCAGAATTCCTTACAAGATGAGAGTTTTGGGCGACTTCAACAGATACGGTATTTACACCGGCGGCGAAATGACGTCAAAGACGGTAGGCACAAACGTTATCTGGTCAACCACTATCAAGATTGAAGCCGAAGACCTCACCCTTGATTCGACGGGCGCTGAAGCTGCAACCGGAGCAACCCATTCGGCAATTTACGTTTCTAATATCGGCGACGGCGAGGGCAAAGAGAACGAGAAGATGGAATTCGTTGAAGGCGAAGGCGTTACCGTTGGCGACAACACGGTTAACCTTCTTGAGGAAGGCAAATACAACGTAACTTTCAATCAGACGACCAAAGCTGTTACTATAACCAAAATCGAGGAAGAAATGCAGTTTGTGCTCGGCGGTAAGACCGGCGCAATGCTCACCTATGAAGACGGCGTCTGGAAAGGCACTCTTAACCTTACCGAAAGCACCGTCGTTAAACTCCACGACATAAACGGCTATGTTACAGCAGACGTTGCAGTAGGCGAAACTGCACTTGCAGCAGGCGAGTGGGAAATCAGATATACACGTGCAACCAACACGGTAGAATTCGCTGATTGGGCTTGGTATCTTGTTGGCGACTACACCAATCCTGCATGGAGCGCAAGTAAGGATAACGAAGACCAGTTAGTAAGACTTACTGAAACCGAACCCGGCTCCGGTGTTTACTCCGGTGAAGTAACCTTTACTACCGTACCGGCACAAGGATTTAAGGCGGCAAAGGCAAATATTCTTAGCGGAATCAACTGGGATAGCAACGGCGGTCAAAACCAAAACGTTACCGCAACGGGAACGTACATTATATCGTACAAACCTGCAGACGGTGATGCCGGCTATACGATTACGCTTAAACCGACGCAGCCGTAACAAAATAATTAAACCATAAAACACAAATATGTCGGCGCGGAAAACTTTCCGCGCCGATAATATTGTTATCACTTTATATGAAAAATTTCGTATTCGATTTATACGGCACGCTTGCCGATATACATACCGACGAGGGCAGACCGCAGTTCCGTAAAAGTATGGCAAAATACTTCCGCGACAATAATTTCTGGCAGCGGTACGTAGAGCTTTGCAAATCGCTTGAAACGGGCGACGAACTCTGTGAAATAGATTTAAACAAAGTCTTTTCAGTCCTTGTCCCCAAAGACCCGTTCGGCGCGGCAACTTATTTCCGCAAAAAGTCGCGCTTGAGCTTTAAGCCGTATAAGGGCGTTTACACGCTTTTGCAAGGGCTCAAAGCAAAGGGCGCGCGGCTGTATATTCTGTCAAACGCGCAGTCCTGCTTTACCTGTATGGAGCTGCACAAGCTTAAATTTCCGCAGTATTTTGACGGCGTAGAACTGTCTTCCGACTTCGGCAAAAAGAAGCCCGCTAAGGAATTTTTTGAGCATATCGTTCAGAAATACGGACTTAACAAAAGCGAAACGGTGTACGTAGGCAACGACTTCCGCGCCGACGTTCTGGGTGCGAAGAGTGCGGGGCTTTCCGCGGTGTATATAAAGAGCAACCGCTCGCCCGCTACGGACGACCTCGAAGAGGTGCGCGAAGAAGCAATCTTTGCCACCGACAGCTTTAAAGAGCTTACGGATTATCTTTTATCGATATAAAAAAATCCCCCGACGGTTGTCGGGGGATTTTAATTTTTTAGTTAATCGTTTTTACGGTGCCGCGCTCGATAAGCTTGCATTCCAGCATTACCTGCTGCGAGGTTCTGCCCTCCAGCATATCTTCAATCTGTCTGAAAGCCTGTTCGCCCAGACGGTTGAAATCCTGCTTCATAGTGGTGAGGTCGTAAGATGTGAATTTCAGCAGATTTAAATCGTCGAAGCCTATTACCGAAATATCGTCGGGCACTGCCTTTCCGCAAGCCTTAAAGCCGTCGATAAGTCCCATAGCCATTATGTCCGAGCAGCTTATAACCGCGGTTACGTCGGTGTCGGCAAAGAACGCCGCGGCTTCCTCGCCCGATTCCTTGGTGAAATCGCCGCGGTAAACGTAGTCGTGAACGTACTCTATCCCCGCGCGGGAAAGTCCGAAGATGTAGCCCGCAAGTCTGTCCGCAGAAACCTGCGAATCGTTTTCGCCCATAAGAAAACCTATTTTTCTGTGGCCGCGCTTGGTGAGGTATTTTATTGCGTACACTATCGCGTTGGTGTTTTCGCTGGAAACGGTGGAAACCAAAGGCACGTCCGAAATTCTGTTATCCAACAGCACGAGGGGTACGGTGGTGTTTTTTACCTGCTTGAAAATTCTGCTCTTGTAGTTCATTCCCACGATAAACGCCGCGCAGAAGTTGTTCTGCAAAAGGTAGTCGTTCAGATTGAACCCTTCGGGCTTGGAAACGACGTGGTCAATCATAACCTCGTAGTTGTTGGCAATCGCAACGTCGGAGAACGCCGATATAACGTGGTTTAAAACGTTGTTGCGCGTGTCGGAGTCAACCCTCTCGTACATAGCGCAGATGCGGCGCGGGGTCTTTTTGGTTTTTAAGTGATAACCCGCCTTTGCCGCGTACTCCAGTATGCGCGTTTTGGTATCTTCCGCAACGTCGGAAGCGTCGTTCAACGCCTTTGACACCGAGCTTATCGAAACGTTCAGCGCCTCGGCAATTTCCTTAATAGTCATTTGTGTACCTCGCATTTATTATAACAGTTTGCCGCCTTTCAAGTCAAGCCGCTTTTGATTGCCGTGCACGATTTTTGAGGGCAATTTTGAAAAAATAATACATTTTTTTAGATATTTTAACATTTTCGTTTGACTTTAACGAAAAGTATGATATAATAT
>JAIEAS010000341.1:4325-8406 GCA_029071285.1 Clostridia bacterium | reverse complement strand
GCTTGCTATCACCAAAAATATCGTTGACGTGATGGGCGGCACCATCACGGTGGAAAGCGAGGTAGGCAAGGGCTCGGAGTTTACCGTAACCTTCTGCTTTAAGGTTTCCGACAGCCCCGTCGAATCACAGCGGCTGGAACAACTTGAGAACCTCAGAGCGCTTGTCGTGGACGACGACGTGAACTCCTGCGTGAGCGTCAGCAAAATGCTCTCCACGATAGGGATGCGCCCCGACTGGACGACGCTGGGGAAAGAGGCGGTGATCCGCACGGAATTTGCCTTGGAGCAAAACGAGCCTTACGACGCATATATCATCGACTGGCTCATGCCGGACATGAACGGTATCGAGCTTGTCCGCCGTATCCGCAAGAAAATAGGAGATACGGCCATGGTCATTATAATGACCTCCTATGACTGGTCGGATATCGAGAAGGAAGCCAAAGAAGCGGGCGTGACGGCGTTCTGTTCCAAGCCCCTCTTCCTTTCGGAGCTCAGGAGCGTTTTGGCGGCGCCGTACGCGGAGCAGCACGGCACGGGCGAAGCAGAGAACGCCGAGCTGCGCTTTGACGGAAAGAGACTACTTCTCGTGGAAGACAACGAGCTGAATCAGGAGATTGCGCAGTCCATACTGGAGGACGTCGGTTTCATCATCGACACGGCGGACGACGGGAGCGTAGCCGTGGAGCGGATGAAGGAGATGCCCGCAGGCACGTACGATTTGATTCTTATGGACGTTCAGATGCCGATTATGAACGGCTATGAAGCGACGAAAGCCATTCGAGCGCTGGACGACCCCGCAAAGGCGGCGACGCCGATCGTGGCGATGACGGCGAATGCGTTCGAAGAAGACAGAAAGGCGGCAATGGATTCCGGCATGAACGGGTTTGCGGCGAAGCCGATAGAGATAGAAAACCTAATGAAGACGTTGGAGAATCTTTTGAAATAAACAACTTTATGAAACGGAAAGCTCTCGGACAGTACGTCCGAGAGCTTTTATATTTTTCATCTCTTTTTAAGTTGTTTAATTTTCCTCGCGAAGACTTTCCAGTCCCTCTAATTTCAACAACCCTCCGCCCATGGTCGGCAGATAAAGAACGTCGTCGTTTTCTAATTGTACGCCTTTACTGATATAGTGATAGATTTCATAAATTTTTACGTAATTGCGGCCCGTTGTTTTGCGGTAAATATTTCCGCTGATATCGCTTAAATACATGACCCCTTTCGAATCGATTTGCACCCCTGCAACAGAAATATTTTTATCGAAAATTTGATTTACTTGTCCGTCTTTGTATGCGTAAAGTCCGCCGCCCACACTCCCATAGTCTACTCCGTTTTTAGGGTCCCATGTTCTGACTACCGTTGCCGAGATATACAGCGTTCCGTTATGATAGTATATATCTCTCGGTGTTTGTACGCCACTCGGCAATTGGATTTTTTCCCATCTGCTCTGTTTCAGTTCAAACACTTCTCCCGCTTGCACTTGCCCGTTATAGGTGCTTTTTGCCGTACATCCGAAGACTCTGCCGTCTTTCGCTTCGATATCCTCCGCTAAAATATATTGATTATGATTGACTCTTTCTATCCCGTCATTTATTTCCGTAAACGTTTTTCCGCTATCGTAGCTTACAAAAAAACCGTGATTCATTGTTGCGACGTATATCGTCAATTCGCCTTCCTTGTTTTGCGGATAAACGAGACTCATTTTCACGGGGATTGCGGTTTCGGGTAAGCCCGTGGAATAGTCACAATCCCATGTTTTTCCCGCGTCGTTCGAAATCGCAAAGCCGCCTTTTTTATCCGTTTGGTTGCCGGGTTGATACGGCATATCGTGTCTTCCCGACCATACGGAATACACAACGTTTTCTCTTCTCTGATCGAATTCGGCGTCGTATACGGTGTTACTCCATGCCGATTTAACACCCGTCAGCGCTCTCGACCATGACGCCCCGTTATCTTCACTTCTTATCAATCCTAAGTCCGTGTTGAGTAACAGTATGTTTTCTTTGTTGAACGGATTTACTCTTACGCCGTAAGTTGTCTGTTCGTCGATTCCGCTAGTCACATATTTTGTGATAGTTCCTTCCTTGATCGTATGGCAATATCTTTGATAGAAATGCTCGCTGTCGGGCGAATAGTACACGCCGCATAAGGTTGTATAAAGAATCGCCCCTTCGGCCTTTTTGCTTAGTGCAATCCCATAGGCAGATATATTTCCGTCGATCCATCCCTTTTCCACCAAAGCACTAGTTGCGTGATTTTTATACGGATTACCGTATAACCATGTACCGCTCTCTCCATTAAAGCGTATGATTCCTGCGATGTAATAAGGATAAGCCGAATTATTAGAGTATGAGTTTTGGGTTAAATAGATATTATTGATTGAATCTGCCGCGATATATTCAAATTTCCAATTGTATGTTACGCCCGTATATCCGTTGGCGTCGAACGAATCCTGCAATCCTGTTACGATTTTGCTACTGATGTCTAACGTGTTTTCCGTTGTGAAATCCGTCGTATATAATACGTTTGTATCAAACTTTTCTTTTTGGTTGGTCTTTTCTATCACAGTGAAATATGTCTTCCCGTTTTCCTGAAAATACGCCATATTGACGATTCCAAGCTCGCTGTTATATACTTCGTTGCATTTCCCTTCCTTTCTGTCAAATGCGTATATGCCTTCTTCTACTGAATAATATAACGTGTCCGTTTCTTTTTGATATAATAACTGATTGTAATCCTGCCAAAGATTACCTTTAGAATTTTTCTTGGTGTAAGAGAATATTTCTTCGAAGCTTTCTCCGTTGTTCTTGCTTTCGAATACAGCTCCCTCTTTCCCGTAATACATTAACACGAAAATATTATCGGAATCATTTGGATTTACTAATATATCTTTTACTTGTTTATAAGTCGGATAATTTGAGTTTGTAAACAAGTATTGCATACTTGCTTCATCGCAATTTCTTCTTTCAATGATTTCTTTTTCTTTGGGGAATATCAGATGAAAGGTGTCTCCGTTATCCGTACTTCTGTATAATCCCGTACCGCCTGCATATACGACTCCTTCTCTGTTAGGATCGAAAAATGCTTTAATTGTAGCGCCCTGTAGATTTTTTCTCGTCCAGTCTACCCCTGCATTATGGGAAACGTAAATCCCTCCCATATCCGGTATGACCATCATCGTTTTTTCATCAAAGGGACTGATTGACGGTTCAAAGAGCATTCCTCCGCCGCCTATTCCGAGTCTAGTCGCTTTCAATGAAGAAGGATCGGGCTCATCGTTCGGCACTCTTGTCCCACATCCCGAAATTCCAAAAATGCAGACAATCGCCGAAGCGACCGCCAAAACGAAAGTAAAGAATTTCTTTATCATAAAACGCTCCTTGTTTATCCAAATGAATCATAATACTTTCACCAAATGATTCATACCGTTAAGCCGCTACTGCATTGTTGTTGATTTGTTCGATAATCGCCCGAATTCCAGCCCATACAGATATATCGGTGAAAACTTCTACAATGCTGCCGCGGTCGGTAAAGGGAGACTCGCGCAAGACGGAAAAATCTTTCATTACGCCGTTATGCACGACGTACTCGACAATTTGGTTTACGAAATAAATTTGTCTGCTGTCGAGAATTGCGCCATTCAGATAGGTCGCAAACGCCTCCTTTGCGGCAGTCATATCGAGCGCGACAATTTCCCTGACAAACTCGCCGAGCGGCTTTTCTCCGAATTCCGCTTCGTACTCGGGTCTTGTTCCGACTTCACTCCACAAAATCTTCTCCAGTTCTTTCACGTCATCCACGGTAAGCGGTTTATTGTTTTTCAGTTTAACGATTGCCGAATTGTCCTGATGCTGACGGATGTAATATTCCGCTTTCGCTCTGTAGTTTCTTAATTCGTCATTGTCAAGCTCTGCTTCTCTCCAATCGGACGATAAAATATTATCCGTGAAATTTGTATGGTAAATCATTTCAGTATGCGGAATGTACTTCATCAAATCGCGGATACATTCGCGTATGTGTTCGAACTCGTTTATCCCGGCATTCTCAAGATAACTGCTGTGAAGTATTTGCGTGATAAGTT
>JAIEAS010000341.1:0-4315 GCA_029071285.1 Clostridia bacterium | reverse complement strand
GATAAGTTCAGACTGCGCCATGATTTCCGGAATATTGGCAACGCTTGCAACCGCCGCAACTTTTTTGACCAGATCTTTGCGCGCACGGGAATAAGTTTTTCCCGCAAGATAGGCAAGCTCTATTCCGTACATGAGCGCGTCAAAGCGTACGGCGCTCGCCTCGTCGCCGTCGGGCAAAATCAAAGGCGCAATTTCGTCGGCAATCATAAGCGTATCCTCATAGGAAAGCGCCGCATAATTCTGGGCTACGGAAAACTTTTCAACGTAGCGCAGGTGCTGTTTCACCGCAAAGTTTTCACGGTTTAACGCGCACACTTTGCCCGCCATTTCCTCCACAAGACCTTTACGGAATGCAATCGGATCAGCCGTCTGATATGCAAGGTCTTGTAGTTTATAAACGATCTGGGCTTTTAAGCTGAATATCGCACCCTGCAATGCAAGCGCGTTTGCCGTTGCTCTTCCCTTGTTCATACGGAAGAATTCAAAGTTTCCGCAGAAATCGAATATATAGAATTTGTCTTTATCCTTACCGTCCAGAAGGTTGGAGCAGAGCCTCGTCCCGCGCCCGATCATCTGCCAGAATTTCGCCTTACTCATTACCTTTTTGAAGAATACAAGGTTAAGAATTTCAGGGATATCGATGCCCGTGTCGAGCATGTCTACGGAAATCGCAATCTGCGGCAATTTATTCGGCCGCGAAAACTCGTCGATTGCGCTTTGTGCGTAATTGATTTTATTATCAATGACTTGCGCATACCCGACCAAATGCGGATATTCCTTCCCGAACACCTCCAGAATCTTTTCGGCGTGACGGTGATTTTTTGCAAAGATAATCGTCTTGCCTATCTTTGCACCGTAGTCGATTTTGATGCCGTCGGTCATCAGAATACGCAATGCCTGTCTTATGGTGTCGTCGTTAAAAATCCACTCGTTGAGCGCATTGGAGCTGATACTTTCGGGCGTTTCGCCGTTTTCGTCGACAAACGTTCTTTCGTACATCTCTTTTTCTTCCTCGGAAAGCTCGTCGTATACGATACCCTGTTCGATAAATTTCAGCCTTGTTTCAATCGAAAGAAAGTCAACCAAATATCCGTCGTTTACCGCTTGGGCAAGCTCATAGCCGTAAGTCGGCATATCCTTTTCCAGTTCGAATACGTCGTACGTGTTTTTGTCTATTTCGTTTTTCGGCGTAGCGGTAAGCCCGACGAGCGGCGCGTCGAAATAATGAAAGATATCACGGTACTTATTGTAGATAGAACGGTGCGCCTCGTCGCAGATCACCAGATCGAAATGCCCGCAGGTGAACAGCTTGCCCTCGTCGTCCTTCGCCTCGTCGATGCAGTTCATCATGGTCTGATAGGTTGAGAACACACAGTGCGCCGAATAATTGTCCTTTTCTTCGCACAGGTTCGTCACCGACAAATCGGGAAGCAGGTTTACAAAACTGCGCTTCGCCTGCGTGACGAGCGCGTTTCGGTCTGCAAGGAACAGGATATTTTTTACCCAGCCGTGTTTCAGAAGCACGTCGCAGAGCCCGATGACCGTTCGCGTTTTGCCCGAACCCGTAGCCATGACGAGGAGCGCCTTCCTGCGGTTGCGCTCATCGAATGCGGCGCACACGGCTTTGATTGCGCCTTCCTGATAATATCTTCCCGCAATGCTTTTATCAACGCACACGGTTTTCAGACTTGTCCGCATGGAGCGCAGATTGAACAGCTTTTCCAAATCGCGCTTGGAGTAGATTGCCGCAACATTGCGCTCGGGATAATATTTATCTTCCCATATCCGCGTTTCGAAGCCGTTGGTAAGGAAAATGACGGGACGGCGCCCGAACTTCTTTTCCAATAAATCGGCGTAAAGCTTTGCCTGCTGCCGCCCAACCGCAACGTCCTTACAAGTCTTTTTCGCTTCGATCACGGCAAGCGGTTTTCCGTCGTCGCCGAATAATACGTAGTCCGCATAGCCTACGCCCGAAGCGTTCGGCATACCGATAAGCTCGTATTCGCTGAGCCAGTTTTTGCCCTCGACCCAGCCCGAGTCCTGCAACATGACGTCTATGTATAGCTTGCGTGTTTGGTATTCGGACGGCTCGGAAGGCGGCGTGTAGGTTTGCTTCTGCTCTTCACGGCGTAACGTGAGCTCGGCTTTCAGCTTCTCGTTTTCAGCAACCAGTTTGTCAAAATCGACTTCGGATATTACGTTTTCGGGTTTTTCCGTCTGACAGCTTAAAAGCTCGGGATCATATTTCCTTTCTTCATAATTATCCGCATAAAAGTATGCGACCAGATCGAGAAAGACAAACAGATTTTCAAGGCAGAGCTGCACCTGTTCGGGTTTGACTTTTTTGCCCCCGTGTGCGGCGTTATTGCCAACTTTACGGATAAAGTCGAGCCGCTTTATGATATCGCCGCCGACGATATTCCGGAATTCTTCGGTGCTTGTAAGTACGGCGAAGGTATCGTCATAAGCGGGCTTTTGCAGCTCCGCATCCACGGAGTACATCCATTTTACGGCAAACTCCGCCGCGCGGCGGCAATTGATTGCACACGCCTCCGCATCGATATGAAATATTTTCTCGGCTGAAATCGCAACGTCCGCAAACGCCGAAAATTTTTCATCCCCTTTCAAAAAATCAAAGTTTGTCATATGCTAGCCCTTTATTCTTCCATTGCGTCCCGTACTATCTTTGCATTCTCACTTAATGATTTTGATTTAGATAAAAGATTCTGATAAAAATTTTTCACGTCCGTATCATGTAAGATACAATACACTTGTCGATTATGCACCGCTATTTCAAACAGATCTTCTCTTTCGTCATTCGTCCAATTATCATATTTGTTTAATTGAGCGATAACGGTATGCGTATAGGCAAAATTGCCGCTGATTCTCAACGAATTGATCAGATCTACTTTATTTCTTGCCTCTTCGCCTTGTTCTTCATCGTTCGTGATTTGCTCCTTTTTTTGCCGATAATAAAGGCTTTCCAGCTTTTCGTTTGCCGCGGTTCGATCGATGATATCTTTTACCAACAAGTCCAATTCTTTCCCCTCGGAATAATCTGCGGGCGCGTAGAATTTGATTCTCTTTTCACGCATCATTTTGTAGGCTTTGGATTTATCTTTCGTCTCGGGATCATATACCGCAATCGAATGACCACCGTTCATAGTAACCAGCTTCATGCACGGGATATCCGTATCGCTATCCCCTATGTAAATCATGTTTCTGAAAGGCACTCTTATTTCGTCCGCTTCAAAGCTGTCGTTAACTCCCTGATCATTGATGTCTAAAACCCCTTTTTGAATACGGAACAGGAATTGGGTTTTATTTGTGTAATTCACCACTTGTGCAGGCCATTTCGCCGCGCCGCGTTCGTTAAAGTAAAAGGAACTTGCGTATATCTTTTCAAACACTCCCTGTTTGGCTATTTCCGTTCCCTCAATCATTTCCTTTAATCCCGAGGAAATAATATAGTGCTCAACGATAACGCCTTTCTCTATTCCGTATTTCTTGATTCTCTCGAACCATTCTTTCACCCCCGGAAAGAGCGTTACCCCCGCGCCGTATTCCGCCAATCTTTCCCTGTTTACAACGACTTTCCCTTCCGCTTTTTCGACCATCATATACATGTAAGCCAAATTCTGATCCATGTCATTATTTGTTGCCAAGTTGTTTGACTCCGTCCAAAACTCGTTTATATCATACTCGCAAGATTGGATATACCCTTGCGCCTGCATATCCTCAGGGGAGAGTGTTCTGTCAAAGTCATAGCAGATCGCAACAACCGGCTTATTTTCTTTGTGCTTTCTTTTCTCAACGTATTGATTCATAATTTTTCCCTCCTTCCTTAACCGAAATATTTTTGCATCAATGCTTTTTTTAACGTTTCTAACTTTTCAAGACTTTGCTTGATTTTAAATTTTAATTTGTCGGTTTTCTCGACAAATACGGCAAATTCTTTTTGAAGCTGAATAGGTGGAACTGGAATAAGTATATTATCCACAATAGATTTTGATATTTCTTTAAATGTTGCCCCTCGCCCTAACGAATTTAAATATTGTGAATTAAATTTGAGTAGATAATAAACATAAATTGGGTTTAATGCTTCTGTACATATCAGGTTTTTAAATCCTTGATTGCAATACATTTCTACTCCGGCGATTGCCACTTTACCTATCGGGGCACGTGAACTTAATAAAACAGTGCCAACAGGCAAAAGTCTTAATGAACAACTTCTTACCACCGCATCCGTAAGAGTTCTTTGTGTACTTTCAATGATAAAGTCGTCATCACTAATTACTGCGGGAGTAATCCAGTA
>JAIEAS010000340.1 GCA_029071285.1 Clostridia bacterium | reverse complement strand
CCTTGGAAACATGATACTTAAATTACTGTGTAATTTTATCATAAAAAATAGTGGTTGTAAACTGTTTTTAGCTGTTTTTTGTAAGAATTTTAATATATTTGTAATTTAAATAATATTAATAATACAGTATGGTAAGTAACGTTCAGAATCCTTCTGTTTGTGTATTTGACAGCGGTATCGGGGGCATAAGTCTTTTATTTGAATGTGTGCGCAAATTACCGCGCGTTGATTTTACGTACTTTGCAGATAACTTCCGCGTGCCTTACGGCGACCTTTCGCGTGAGGAGCTTGTTGAACGCGTTGACGAAGTGTTTGAAGAAATTGCAAAAAGCAATCCGTCCGCGGCAGTTGTTGCTTGCAATACGGTAACGGCGCAGTGTATCGATTTTCTACGCAACAAATATGATTTCCCTATATTGGGAATACAGCCTGCTGTAAAGCCTGCGGCGGAAAGCGGCGGCAGGTGTCTTGTTCTGGCAACGCCTGCTACGGTTAAAAGCGAATCGTTTAAAAAACTGTTGCAAAGGTACGGCGGACGCAATACGCGGATTATTGCCTGCGATAAATTAGCCTATCAGATTGAACAGAATATTTTTAATCTTTCGGAGAGCGGTATAGAGGCATTGCTTCCGAAATTTAATGCGGATACCGTTGTTTTGGGGTGTACGCATTACGTTTTAGCTAAAAAAATCATTCAAAAATTCTATAATTGCCCCGTATTTGACGGAATTTCAGGGACGGCTGACCACCTTAAAGAAATTTTAGGGATTTTTGACCACGAAGGTAAACGGGCGCAGAAAATAGCTTTTTCAGGGGGTGACAGCTACAAAAACCGCAAGGTTTTTAACTGCGTTCTGAGGCAGGAAGAGGTACTTAGTCCCTAAAAATCCCAAAAAAGTTAAAAAAATTTTAAATTTTTTGCTCTCTAGGGTTGACAGTGGTCATTTTGTGTGCTAATATGGTTGTACATTGACACAAGGGCGAAGTATGTTTTTTCTTACAGGTGAGTACGATCATCAGATCGACGCGAAAAACAGAATAAGAATACCCGCTAAGCTTAAAGGGAATGAAGATAAGCTTTATTTTTCCAAAGGCACTAACGGCTGTATATTCGTGTTTTACGACGCTGCTATAAAGGAAAAACTTCAAAAACTTGAAACCGACATTAAAATCAGCGACGTTGAAAGACAGAAAGGTTTGCGTGCTTTCACCAAATCTTTGAAGCTGGTAGAAATGGATCCGCAGGGAAGACTGGTTATTCCTTCCGAACTGATTGGTTACGGCAAAATCAAAAAAGATATAAAGATTTGCGGAGCCGGTTCAAGAATCGAAATCTGGTCCAAGGAAGTTTACGACGAGTACTTCGCGGGAACTGACGAGAACTTCGACGAAAACTTCAGCATTCTTGATATATAATGAAAAGCTTTAAACATATACCCGTCATGAGAGAGCAGTGTATAGACGGCTTGAAGATAAAAAAAGGCGGTGTGTATTTTGACGGCACGGTGGGCGGCGGAGGTCACTCTTACGAAATTTTAAAACGCTGTACCCCTGGCGGCAGATTAATTGCGACAGATTTGGACGACGATGCAATTGCGGCAGCGAGTCAAAGACTTGCTGAATTTGCGGGCTCATTCGAAATATATAAATCTGACTATAAAAATTACGTCGATGTTCTGATGCTGGCAAAGGTTGACGAACTGGACGGCGTAATACTCGATTTCGGAGTTTCGAGCTATCAGCTCGATAACGAAGAAAGGGGGTTTTCTTATATGAAGCCCCGGGCACCTTTGGATATGAGAATGGACAGGACGTCCCCTCTCACAGCCGAAAAAATTATTAACGGCTACTCTCAGAAAGAATTGACAAGAATTTTAAGAGAGTACGGCGAAGAAAGGTTTGCGCCTGAAATCGCGGCAAACATCGTCAAGGTCAGAACCCGAAAAAATATAACGACCTGCGGTGAATTTGCCGAGATTATCGAGCAAAGCATACCAGCAAAATTCAAGCAGAACGGACCCTGCGCCCGCAAGAGTTTTCAGGCAATAAGGATAGCCGTGAACGGTGAACTCGAAGGCTTGTACGATTGCGTTATGGGGCTTACGAGAAGGCTTAAAAAGGGTGGAAGAATCGCAGTTTTAACCTTCCACTCGCTTGAAGACAGAATAGTCAAGCAAGCGTTCAAAATGCTGGAGTGTGACTGTATCTGCGACAAGAGTTTGCCTGTATGCGTATGCGGCAAAAAGAAAGAGATTGAAATAATCACAAAAAAACCTATTACGGCAAGCGAAGAAGAGATGCAAAATAACACGCGCTCAAAGTGCGCTAAGCTGAGAATAGCCGAAAAAATACTTTAATTTTTATGCGATAAGGAGAAGGAAATGGCAGTCGCACCTGTTTTAGAAAGAAGAATCAGTTTTGAAAAAGAGAGAGAATACGAAGAGGAAATGCACGCTCCCGTTATGACGGAGGACGAGCGTCACAATTCGAAGATAAGTGCAAATTATGCAAAGCTTATCAATCCTTCGTATACGCTTAATGATATTATTGAAAAGAACAAAGAAGTTGAAGCGCCCAAGCAGGAAATCGATTTTACGCCTGAACGCGTTCACGCTCAGAAGCCTTATCTTGTGGAAAACGCGCGCGCAGACGCCGATATTTTCCGTGCGGACAGCGCAGTAAACAGAAGGCTTATAAATAAACCCGTTGTTGAAGAAGTTGCAGACGAGGAAGAGAACGAGGATTTGCGTCCTACCGCGGCAACCATCAAGTACAAGACGATGGGAGTCAAAAAAGGAAGCGAAGAAATCGGAAAAATCGAAAATTCCGCATCCGCAAAGAGGACGCTTTCAAAGAAGACTAAAATAATTATCGCAGCAGTCGTAGCGGTAGTCGTTGCGCTTTTCGTGCTGATTATCGTTAACTCTGCAATTATTTCAAACGTAAGCAACGATTTGAACGCGCTTCAGTCTTCGTATACAGATGTAACCGAGACTTACAATTTTCTTGATGGCGAAATAAAAGAGTATAAGGATAATTTTGATAAGATAGCGGAGTTTGCGCAGAACAACGGTATGATCCTCAGATAAGGAGAGCATAACAATTAAAAAAATATTTAAATCGGGATTTTCAATTACGGTTTTACAAAAGAGGTTATTGTCAATGGGCTTGGCAATAGCCTTTATTTTTTGCATAATTTTGGGAAGATTGTTCTACGTTCAGGTCGTTTGGGGCAGAGAACTTACCTACAAAGCTATCGACCAGTGGAACAGAGAAATTCCGATTATCGCAAGCCGCGGTATTATAAGCGACAGAAACGGTGAAATTCTTGCGGGTAATAAAACCTCGTACAGCGTGTTTTTAAGACCTAACGCTGTGGAAAATGCGGAATATACCGCAACCGTTTTAAGCGGAGTATTCGATCTCGACCCGCAGTATATTCTGGACAAAATTCAGGGCGGAAAGGTTTCCGAAGTTACGTTGGCAAGACAGGTTGACAAGGAAAAGGTTGAAAAACTGGTTCCGTACAACTTGGCGGGCGTTTATTACTCGCGAGATAATACGCGACAGTATACATATAACGACGCGCTTTGTCAAGTGCTTGGCTTTACTTCGAACGACGGCAGCGGACTTTCGGGCATAGAAAAGTATTATGACGAAATTCTTAGCGGTACCAACGGCGAAATTATGTATTCTACCGACATAGTCGGCGTTGAAACGGAAAATTCGGCGGTTATTTACAGCGAAGCGAAAGACGGCGACGAAATAAGGCTGACGATAGATATAGATATTCAGCTTTCCGTAGAAGAGGCTTTAAAGAGAACTTACGTTTTAAGCAACGCAAAATCCGCGTCGTGTGTAGTTTTAAATCCTCAGAATTTTGAAATTCTTGCAATGGCAAATTACCCGTCTTACGATTTGAACAACGTACCGCGCGACGATAAAGATACGCTTAACGAGCTGTCAAGAAACAGTCTGGTCTGCGACATTTACGAGCCCGGTTCAACCTTTAAGGTCGTAACGGCGGCAGTCAATATCGAAGAATATTTAAGAGGCAACAAAAAAGCTTTTTCAAATTCTTACGTGTTTAATTCCAGCAGAACGAGGACGGTGGACGGTACGAAAATCAAGTGCTGGTCGGACCATTCCAACGGCAAGCACTCCAACCAAACGCTTGCCGAAGCGTTAAACAACAGCTGCAACCCTTGCTTTACAGATATGGCTTTGTCGCTTGGCAAGGATACGTTTTACAGTTATCTGACTTCGTTCGGTTTCGGAAACGTCACGGGCGTTGATTTTAACGGCGAAGCGCTCGGAATGCTGGTTCCGCAGTCGCTTGTAAGAGATTGCGATTTGGCGAGAATAGGCTTCGGGCAGACGGTTGCCGTAACGGGAATTCAGCTCGCGTGCGCGGTTGCCGCATCCGTAAACGGCGGATATTATTACTTGCCGAGGCTGTTGAAGTCGGTCGTAGATTCAAACGGCAGGGTGGAAAGCTACAAACCCGTCGTTCTGAACAGACCTATAAGTCCGGAAGCTTCCTCGCTGCTTGCGTCTATGCTCGAAGGGGTTGTTTCGGAAGGTAGCGGTTCAAAGGCATATATAGAGGGGTATAAGGTAGGCGGCAAGACCGGTACGGCGCAAAAGTACGAGGACGGCCACGTTGCTTCGGGTAAATACGTATCGTCGTTCTGCGGGTTCTTTCCTGCGGATAATCCGCAGTATCTTGCACTTGTTGTAGTCGACGAGCCCGAAGGCGTTTACTACGGCAGTGCGGTCGCAGCGCCCGTCGCAAAGGAAATATTCAGCGATATAATCAATATCAAAAATATTCAGCCTTACGTATAACGGAGGAAATATGAAACTTTTACAGCTTTTACAAACGGTCGGCTACAAGGAAATAATAGGCGATGCCGACGTGGAAATTTCGGGACTTTGCGCTGACAGCCGCAAGGTAACAAGCGGCGACCTGTTTTTCTGTTACGAAGGCGGACAGAACGATTCGCACCAGTTTATAGACGAAGCTGTTAAAGCCGGCGCGGCGGCGGTAATCTGCGAGCACGACCTTAACTGCAAAATACCGCAGATAATTGTGGGCGACGGCAGAAGCGCGGTTGCGTCGGTTGCGCGTGCTTTTTACGGCTATGCCGATAAAAAACTGAAAATAGTTGCCGTCACGGGAACGAACGGCAAAACGACCACCACGTATATGCTTGAAAGCATTTTCAAAGCCGCGGGCAAAAGCTGCGGCGTAATAGGTACGCTTGGTATAAGCTACGCCGATAAATTCGTTGCGCCAGAGCTTACGACTCCCGACCCGATATTTTTACATAGCATTTTCGCGGATATGGTGCGCAGCGGCGTGCAGTACGTCTTTATGGAAGTCTCCGCGCACGCAATATATTTTGATAAAATAAGCGGACTCAATTTTGAAGTCGGTATATTCACAAACTGCACTCAGGACCATCTTGATTTTTTCGGAAATATGCGTGACTATGCCGAATGTAAGCGCAAACTTTTTACGGATAAAAAGTGCAAATTCGCCGTCGTAAATTCGGATGATAATCTGGGGCAGAAGCTTCTGCTGGAGCTTGACGACTGTATAAGCTACGGTCTGAAAAACCCTGCCGACGTTTTTGCCGTTGACATAGTCGAGCGGATAGACGGCACTACGTTCGTTATTAATTTGTTTGACGAGCTGTACGAAATCAATCTCAATATTCCCGCGCGGCACAACGTTTATAACGCTATGGCGGCGGCAATGGGCGCAAAATTGTTGGGCATAAAAACCGAGTGCGTTGCTCAGGGATTGAGCGATTTGAAGAAGGTTGCCGGCAGACTCGAGCACGTTGCCAAATACAACGGCGCGGACATATTCGTCGATTTTGCACATACGCCCGACGGGCTGGAAAAATCCTTGCAGGCATTGAAAAAACTTTGCGAGGGCAGAATGTACTGTCTTTTCGGCTGCGGCGGAAACAGGGACAGTTCAAAGCGTCCGTTGATGGGTGAAATTGCATCGAAGTATGCCGATTTTTGCATTATAACGTCGGATAATCCGAGGTTTGAAGACCCATACGATATTATCACGCAGATAGAAGCCGGTATAAAACCCACAGGGAAATCATACGTCACCGTAACCGAAAGGGAAACCGCGACCGAGTACGCAATTAAGCTTTTGCAAAAGGGAGATATTCTTCTCGTTGCGGGTAAGGGCGGCGAATACTATCAGGAAATTATGGGAATAAAACACAGCTATAACGACAATACGGTCATTAAAAAAATTATCGGTTGAATTAATGAAAATCTATATTTGGGGAATGTTGGCGGCGTTTTTGGGGTCGCTTGCATTAATTATGATTATACTGCCGATACTGCGGCGGTTGAAAGCGGGGCAATATATCCTCGGTTACGTCAAAGAACATAAAAATAAAAGCGGTACGCCTACGATGGGCGGACTTGCTTTTATTGCCGCAATTATAGTGGCGGGCTTCTGTTTTTACGGTTTTAAAAACGTAAGGGTAAATTTAACTCTCGCTGTAACGGCGGGTTTTACCGTTGTCGGTTTTCTGGACGACTTTTTAAAGATTTACCGCAAAGATAACGGAGGGTTGAAACCCTATCAGAAAATTATATTTCAGGTGGCGATTGCAACGGTTGCCGCAGTTTTTTGCTATCTTAACGATTTGTGTTATCTGTATCTGCCTTTCGCTGGCGGAAAAACCGTATATATCGGCTGGGGAATAATTCCTCTTGTAATACTTATTTTTACGGCGACGGTCAACTGTGTAAATCTCACTGACGGGCTTGACGGCTTAGCGGGCGGAACTAGTATGACTTATTTGTTTATAATCGGACTTATGCTGTCGGTTCAGTCGGACAAGTCGTCACTTCTGTGCTTTATTTCGGTCGGCGCGCTTGCCGCTTTTTTACTATTTAATGCTAACAAGGCTTCCGTATTTATGGGCGACACGGGTTCGCTTGCCCTCGGCGGGTTTATTTCGTGTGTATCCGTATTTTCGGGAAATTCTCTCTATATCCCGCTGCTTGGAATAATGTTTGTTATTTCAGGAATATCGGTGATAGTGCAGGTAATATATTATAAACGGACAAGGCGTCGAGTGTTTTTAATGGCACCCCTGCATCATCATTTTCAGATGAAGGGATATACCGAGTGTAAGATAACTTACGCATACGTATTGATTACCGCGCTTGTCGGAATATTATCATTATTATTTGTGTGAGGAACAAATGTATTTCAAAAATCAGAAGTTTATGGTAGCAGGAATGTCAAAGTCGGGTGAAAGCAGTGCGCGCTTTTTGCTTGACAAAGGTGCGGAAGTGTTTGTCTACGACGACGTTATCAACGACAACATTATCGCGGTAATGAACAGTCTGGCGACGGACGGCGCGCGTATAGTTACGGCGGAAACCTATGCCGACGCAATAAGCGAGTGCGATATACTCGTAATCAGTCCCGGTATTCCTATAGACAACCCTCTGCCCGTTGCGTTCAGAAAGCAGGGTAAGTCGATAATAGGCGAAGAGGAACTGGGCGCGCTTTATCTCCGCGCGACAGCCATTGCCGTAACGGGTACGAACGGCAAAACTACTACCGTATCGATGATGAATGCGGTTCTGGAAAAAACGGGTAACAATACTGTTGCCTGCGGCAATATCGGAAATCCGCTTGTAAGCGTGGTTGATGATTTGGATTATGACGATTATGCCGTCATCGAAATTTCTTCCTTCCAGCTTGAAACTCTGTCGAGTCTGCGCCCCCATATTG
>JAIEAS010000034.1 GCA_029071285.1 Clostridia bacterium | reverse complement strand
ATGCCATAATATTAAGTTCTTCTGCGGAAACGTGACGTTTTTTTGTGTTTATTTCAATGTACGTACCGTAATCGCTGCAACACTTCGCAACTTCTTTAAGGTCGCAGAAACACTTATAATTTATATGAGTTAATATATCTACTGGATTGTTTTTAACAATGTTTATATACGCCTTAGTGGTGTTTTCAATAACCTTGTCCGAGGGCTTTTTACCGAGTTTGTACGCCGCATAATTTTTCATCATAACGTCGCGCATATCGGAAAAACTTTTAAACCTTACAACCTCGTGAATGCCGCAAAGGTAAATATCAAAGTACTTCCAGTCGCTTTCGGTCATATCCGAATCGCCGTCAACCGATATCAGGTTGCTCTCCATACCCATTAAAACTTTTATTCCCGTCAGCTTTTCCGCTTCTATTATTTCCGACCGAAGCGAAGCAAGTTTTTTCCTTTTAAGCCCGAAAATAATATGATTGAAACCGTGGTCGGTTATGGCAATTTCTTTAAGTCCCTTAGCCTTAGCCGCCAAAGCATTTTCAAGCACAGTATTTTTGCCGTGGGAATATGGCGTATGTGTATGATAATCACCCGAAAGAATCATTGAAATCTCCTATGTAAACTACTTCTTCCTCAAGTAAAATCCCCGTTTTTTCAAGCACCTTGCTCTTTACTTCTTTTATGAGTGCATAAACATCGGATGAACAAGTGCCACTATTTAAAATAAAATTTGCGTGCTCGCTGCTTACAGCCGCACTGCCTCTTGAAAGGCCTTTGAGCCCCAAATCGTCAATCAGCTTTCCTGCGCTGACTTCGCTGGTATTTTTAAAAACACAGCCGCAGCTTTTACCCTTTGGCTGCATACGCCTTTTTGAAAGATAATATTCAATATCCCACTCGATATCTTCGGCAGATTTAGGCGCTAAACTGAATTCTGCGGCAAGAATCATGCAATCTATGTCACGCATAATACTGTGTTTATTACCAAATTGACAGCTTTTATTTGTCAAAGTCTTAAATTCGCCATCGTAAATCAACACACTTTTAACGTTGTTGCTTATATACATTCCCCCTGCGCCGCCGTTCATATAAACCAAACCGCCGCACGTGGCAGGGATGCCCACAATGTATTCAAGTCCGCCAAGTCCGTGCGTTTTGCAATATTTCAATATTTGTTGAGCCGTTGTTCCCGCGTAACACAAAATACTGTCTGCTGATTTTTGCTCTATTCCTTGAAAAAATTTCGTTGCAATTACAACACCGTCAAAACCACCGTCAGCCGCCAAAACGTTTGAACCGTTACCAAGCGTTACAAAGTTCTTTTTGGTTAACTTGATATAATCGTAAACAGCCGCTGCTTGCTCAATAGTTTTCGGATAATACGCCTCTTTCGCAACGCCGCCGCAGCCGTAGGTGGTATGTTTTGCAAAACTAAATCCGCTCTCTTTTTCTACACCGTCAATTACGGTCTGCAAGTCTTTGTTAAGGCTCAAATTACCACCTCTAATATAATAACATTTATTTTAGTATTTTTCAATTATTTAAGCAGATTTTTCAACATATTTATATCGCCTACTGAAACCGCCTGCTCAAGCTTTTCCCTCACGTTTTCGCTGACGGGACTAATTAGCTTATAATCGTAACTTACACCTTCCATAGCTCTCAACTCATCGTCGTACAAACCGCCGATATTATTAAACATGCCGACCCGGTTTACCTCGCTTGTTCGGCTTAACAGATAGTTACAAAACCGTTTAGCCAAAGCCGCCCTGTCACCATTAGCCGTGACTGAAATATTCTGATACAAATCGTTAAATTCTGTCAGTGGTTTGACAGCAAAACTTACTCCGCGCGTTTTTAATCTGAAAATATCGCGCTGCGTTCCTAACAGATACTTATATTTGCCGTTTATCAAGCTAACGTATGCGGTAGTGCATTTCACGTATTCGGCATCGGCTATTCCGTTTAAAAGTGCGGCGGCTCCGACAAAATTGTCTTTACCCTCGTTAATGACGGTATTTTTTGAGTTAACGTCCGAAAAATCAGTCGCGGTATCAAGCGACAAAATACAATAACCGCCGTGACACCAACTAACGTAATCTTTTATATAACTCTCAATTCCGTACATACCCGCGCCGTAAGAAATTAAATCCGGAAGGTTTCCCGCTCCGAGATTGAACCGCGCGGCGTCCGCAGATAAGGAAACAACAGAAACGTAACTTCCACCGCTCTTTGCAAAGTCATCGCCGATAGACTGTAAAAAATCCGCGCGTGAGCCTTTCCCCCCCTCGAATGAGTCAATTTGCCATATTTTTAAAACGACTTTATTTGCGTCAGCCGCTGCTCTTTTATCGGTTTTTGCAAAAGCCAGACAAGGCGCGGCTATACACACGGCAAGACAAAGCGCAAGGCAAATTGATATTTTCAATTTAGGCAGAACTTTGAGTAAAATTTTCTTCATATAATATTTTACTTCAAGAACCCAATAAAAATTCATAGAGGAGTATCCGAAATACGAATACTCCTCCCGCCTGTCCTTCAAAAAGACAGGCGTCAATCTGAAAAACAAGCTCTATATTAAAGCGTTTCCGCTTGTAATAATATTGTGAGTAGTTTTTATAAGATTATACAATAAAAAATACAGCGGAGTGTTTTCACTCCGCCGTAATTATTTTGTTGAATTAATCCAACGGGTCGTAGAAACCGTCCACGTCGAACTCCTCGTCGCGTTCACGACGAATAGGTTTATTTTTTGTAGTATCAACCGTAGTAGTCGTAGTGATTACTGCATCCGAAGGATACTTCACTTCGGCAGGGGTTGAAGCTTCGGTCTGCTGGGGAAGCTCCGCTACGGGCTGTGCAGGTGCGTTGATATTTTTCAACGCCGCCGCCACGATTGCGCCCAGCGCATCTACAGAATTAGGCTGATTGTTGTAGTTCTGGTTATTGTAGCCCTGATTGCTGTAATCAGGAATACGGTTGTAGTTATATCCGTTGATATGCTCGCGCATAGCTGCGAGGTCTACGCTGTGGCGGGAATCACGGTCAACGTGCTGTTCGGCACGCATTGCCGCAAGCTCTATACGCTGCTCGGCGTCGTACCTTGCACGCTGCTCTGCCTGCATTGCGTTGAGCTGTGCTTCGAGCCTTGCCAAAGTCGGATCGCCGCCGTAGTTGGGCATACCCATAGGCATTTGCTGATACTGCGGGTATTGAGGATACTGCTGATACATAGGCTGCGCGACAGGCATTGCCTGGTTATGCGAATTCTGCATTGCACGCAGCTGTGCCTGAGTTTCCTTGTTATCGGCACGAAGTTCAGCCATCTGCTGGCGCATTTCGCGCAGCAAGTCGTTATCAACCGTCTGCACCTGCTGTACGGGTTGAGGCGGTATCTGCTGCTGAGGCTGCTGCTGTACAGCCATAGTAGCCATACCTGCGCCTGCCTGCGCCTGCACTTGGGCGCGTATCTTTTCAAGCTCGGCTTCCTGCTTTGCTTTCGCAAGCTCGCGTTCAGCTTCAAGCTTCTCCTGCTGAAGTCTGCGTTCTTCCTCGCGGCGCTGTCTTTCTTCCTGTTTAAGGCGCTTTTCTTCTTCCTTGCGAGCTTTTATTTCCTCGCGCTCTTCTTTGCTCTTTCTGCGCTTTACTGCAACTACGATAATTACTATAAGTAATATTATCAATGCCAAAGCAATCAGCAGCCAAGCCCAGATGGGAAGCCCTAACCAGGTCTTTGATAATGCGTCTTTTACGTTTCCGAAGAATGCAGCCGCTCCGCTCTGGGGTACGGTGTAGTCTATGCTCTTGGATACAGAACCGAAGTCTGTTTCGCTTCTCTTGAACTGTACGTTCCTTTCAGCGTCGTCGCCTGCAAATACGGCTTCAACCTTGAACGAGCGTCCGCTTTTAAGCTCGGGTTCTTCAACGAAGTTACCGTCGCTGTCGTAGTATCTGTATCCTACTTCAAGCGTTCCGCCTGCGATTAAATCTCTGATATTCTGCGGCAATTTAAGGGTTGCACCCGTCTTGCTCTTGCTCCACATATTTGTGGTGTCAACGATAAGCGGAGTAAGATTCCAGTTATAGGTTGCGATTATATCATCGCCCGTAACTTTATATCCGTCTACGGCAAGGCTGTATTTTGCAACTGCCTTAGCAGGTGCTATGCTTGAAGGATAAATCCACTTATAGTTAGTGTCGGTGAGTTCAAGCGTAGTAACGTAATTACCCGCACCGACGTTTCTGTCTGACAGTTTACCGTCTACTTTGATTATATTAAGTCCCGAAGGGCCGTAGGTGGGCCAGCTATCGCCAGAAAGGTTATCCGCAAAGTTCTGCTCGTTGCCGTTGAAGATCATCTGACCAAGCGCAAGCAAAGCTATTCCCTTTGCTTCTACCGTTACGGTGAACCAGTCGTCGCCGAGGATATAACCCGCTTCGGCTGTAGGTCCGAGAACTATTTCTATGCAGTACTCGCCCGCGTCTTTGGGAAGCTCGCTTGCTGCAAGCTCGTTACCCGCTACTGGTGTTTTACCCTTGTAGTAAGTTACGGTGTAGTCCGAAAGAGTAATTCCGTCATCACCGACCACTTTAATAACCGAGGGATCGAAATGCGTATTGCCGTCGTACTCTGCGGTTATAGGCAACGAACCGTCCGCACCGTCTATTGTTGCGGTTGCAAGTACGTTCTTGCTGCCCGTCTTAAACTGGTCGCTCGGCGTTGCGCCGTTGTCGTCCACGGCATAGTTAGCCGCATAGGCGGGTTTAATATACGCTTCTACTTTATATTTCTTTTCATCCGTAGGGTCTGCCGCGTCTTTTATGTCCTGAAGCGATACAGGCAAACCGGTCTTCATATCGTAATACTTATAATCTACGTAATTCTCAAACTTAGGGTCGCTGAATTTAAGTTTTTTAAGTATTATCGTACCCGAGCCGTGAGTATTACTGTAAGGCTCTTTGCTGTTAGTAAAAGCTTCAAACAGATTCTTCTTTGCTATCTCCCAGCTGAGCGTTAACTTGCTTGTATCAGGCGCTTTGAAGTTGGTAGTGTTGTACACCAAATCCGAAGCCGAAATATTTGCGGTATAATTGTCAACGTTGCGTTCGCCGTCGCCGTCGTAATCTCCGTCAAGGGTCAAGCCGTTGGGCAGAGTCGTAGCCTTTACGCGCACGGTTACGTAATTGCCGTCGTTATACTGCGGAGGCTTTGAATGGTCGTATTCAGTCCAGCTTACGCCGTTATTGGTAGTATACTCCCACTTTACTTTGGATAAATCAAAAGTGCCTTTTTCTATTTCCCAGTTAAATTCGACTTCGCAAGTGGACTGCATTATACCGCCTACTTCGAACTGGAAATCTGAATCGATAGATTTAAGCGCGACGATTGTCTTATAAGTGTTTACGCTGTCGCCCGAGCGAACCTGATAACCGTTTACGTATTTAGAAGTGTCTACCTGAACTGCGCTTGCGTCCGATGTGGGTATCTGAATTGACAGCTCATACTTAACTCCGTCTGTGGTGCTACCTGCTTTCAGCTCGAACGGGAGCTTGCCGCCGTCCGCTATTGTAGAGCCAGCCGCTCCGTCTTTGGTATAAGTCCAGTCGTATGTGCTGGGGTCTAATTTACCCGAAGTTACTTCGAAGCTGAGAGTATTATTTTTAGTGATTTTATAGTTAGCATTGTCGCCCGTATTGCCGTTGAGTTCAACCGTAAGGGTATAATTACCTACGGCAATATTCGTGGGCATTGTTATGGTTGTGGTGTTGGTACCGTCAAAAGTTCCGGTAAGGGTATTAGATTTGCTCGTACCGCCCGCTACGTCGTAGTAGACCAACAAGTTAATATTTTCACCCGATATTCTGTCGTCCGTTATGGTTATCGTTACAGCTTCCCCGAACTTCCATTCCGCACCGCTCGTACCGTTTACTTTTGAGCTTACAGGCGGAGTTGACAAAAGCTCCTTCTCCGTTATTACAAAATCAACGTTCTTTGCGGTGTTAGTGCCGTCTATCCATGCGTAGTTTGTGGTATCGCGCAAGCTCAACGCTACAGTGTACTTGTCGACCTTAGTTGCATCGAAGGTGTCCTGTTTATCGTTATCTGTCTGACCGGTTGAGCTTGAGCAAGTTACCGCACTGCCGTTTGCGGCTGTTACGCCGTCCATGCTTATATACTGTCCTGCATTAAAGTCTGTAAGCACAAACTGCAACGCGCTGCCCGTGTATGCCTGAGGCGCGGTTACAGAGGGTATATCAAGCTTTTTAGGCTCAATTTTTACCGTTACCTGTTGGTCCGTGGTTGTGCCGCCGCTTACGTTCCATTCGTAGTTTGCATCGTCCAAATGAAATTTAACGTAGTATGTATTTGCTATTGTTGCTTTAAAACAAGGAGGAGTACTTGACCCGTCCCAGGTTATCCCGCTTGCCGACACCGGCGAGGCGGTCATTTTTGTTGCATCGTAATTTGAATCAACGTTAAAGCTGCACCCGCTGGGGTCGTAGGTCTGCGTAGGATTTGTTATCGCTGGTACGGTAATTGGTTTTCGCTTTATAGTAAACTCCAGTGTTTTCGTGCCTGTGCTGCCGTCAGTCCACTCCATACCGTTACTTACTGCGTCCGAAGTAAAGTCAAATTTTACGGTATAAATACCCGCTTCGGTTGCCTTAAAAGTTCCGCTTGAAGAGAGCGGTATTCCGCTTGCGTCAAGACTACCTATACTGCATTTAGCAGGGTCTGACGTATTTATCGGATTATTGTTAAAGTCCTTGGCAGTAACCGTAGGTTTTATATTGTAGTAAGCGTCAGTATAGTTTGATGAAATACCTCCCTCGATATACGACGGTATGGCATAATTAAAACTGAAAGATTTAATATTACCATCATATGTAGCAGACGTAGTAGTAGCTGCGGGTGCATCCATTTTTACCCCGCTTATAATGAAGTTGTTTATAGTGAAACTGAGGGAGTGTGTTCTATTAACGCGGTCTCCATCATACACTTCTCCAACAAACATATTGTACACATAAATGTCTTTAGCTCCGGCGGTATCATTGTACATTAAAAGCTTGCCGCCCGAATCGCCACAGCCCATAGCTGAGGGGGCAGACCACCAACGATAGCCAATGCCGATCATGTTATGAAATGTAAACGAACCGCTAAAATTCCCGCTGGAAACGTCGGCAGCAGTAGTAGTCATCCAATTCTCAGATATATACATAGCGCAACCGGTATGCACCCCAAACGTGAACGTAGTATCGTAACTTATAGTGAACACAGTATGAGCCGGAACGTTTAATTTTAATACAACAGGATAAACCACCTGACTACACAGGACACCTCCTGACGATATATGTTCGGTAAGGTTTACTGCACCGCTGCCTGAACCTCCAGCAGCTCCACCGCTCGCGCCTCCCGTTCCGGAAGACATACTGCTATATGATTGAGTCGAAGCACCACCAGTTAGTGTATATCGAAAATAAGATCTCGGACTACCAAATGAAACGTCTATGTCAGACGCACTAACACTAGTTGCCGCCGCCGCGTCAGCTGAAATATTTTCATTTTTCGACAACGTAAAGCCAACGCCGATAGCTACCGCTAACGCGCACAGTAATGCAAGTATTACCGTCAATAGATTTCTGCTTTTAATTTTCATAATTTTCTCCTTATCCCCCTTAACCCGCCCTTGCCGTCGGCAAGGGCAGATTTAAGAAAGGTTCTCTTCATTTACCCTCAGGTAAAATCAGAGGCGTGGCTTACAAATTTCGGCAGCGCGGGTTCCACATTCGCACTTCCTTTTATTATTGCGCTGCCGCTTGATTGCCTGCTTTCAGGAACGGCATAAAAAGCCATTTTTCCAAAAAATCCAAAAATTCCATAAAAGTACACTTTTTTGTACTATAACTATTGACAAATTTTTCGGCATATATTATTATAAAAAGGCTTAATATTGCCACAAAATCCCGATTTTTGAGGGTTTACGGAAATTCCAAAAAAGTGTACTTTTTTGGAATTTTTTTATTTTTCCTAGTATTAATT
>JAIEAS010000339.1 GCA_029071285.1 Clostridia bacterium | reverse complement strand
ACCCCGGTCTTGCGACTATGGGCTACGGCGTAGTCGAAAAACTTAAAAACGACAACACCGTTGCGGTGGATTACGGCGTAGTTCTTACTCCCAAGGACGAAAGCCTGCCCGTCCGCCTTGCGATGCTCGAAGAGGGCATAAACAAAATTTTAACCAAGTACAAGCCCGAAGAAATCGCCGTGGAAGAGCTGTTTTTTTCAAAGAACATAACGACGGGTATTCCTGTTGCGCACGCAAGGGGAGTTATGCTACTAACTTGCATAAAGTACTGCGGAAGGCTTTTTGAGTACACGCCCAACCAGATAAAGCAGTCTCTGACGGGCTACGGCAAGGCGGATAAAATTCAGATGCAGCACGTTGTTACCTCGCTACTGAATCTGCAAAAAATTCCCCGTCCCGACGACGCCGCGGACGCTTTGGCGGTTGCGTTGTGCCACGCGCACACTTCGCGCTTCGGAAAACTTTTCGGCATAAGGTAAAAATATGATAGGATACATTAAAGGAAAAATATTGTCTTTAACGCCCGAGTGCGCGCTGATTGAAACGGCTGGCGGAATCGGGTTTGAGGTAAACTGTTCGGGTTCGGCTTTTTCTTCGCTTGCGGGAAAGAGCGAGGGCGAGCTGTACACTTATTTACAGGTCAGTGAAAACGGAACCGCGCTGTACGGCTTTTCTTCCCAGGAAGAAAAGAGTATGTTTTTAAAGCTGATTTCCGTTTCGGGCGTGGGACCCAAAATGGGAATAGCAGTTCTCTCGGGACTGTCGTCTGGCGAGCTCGCCGCGGCGATTGCAACTCAGGACGTGAAGAGGCTTTCTGCGGTCAAGGGACTCGGCAAAAAGACTGCCGAGCGCATAATTTTGGAGCTGCGTGAAAAAGTTTCTTTAAACGCATCCGCAGCAGCCGAGGGTGGCGTGCCTCTGCCTCCCGTAACAAGCGGCGACGAGGACGCGGTGGTCGCGTTAATGACTTTGGGCTTCAGCCGTTCGGAGAGCGAAAAGGCAATTTCCCGCGCCCGCGCAAACGGCGCGTCTACGGTTGAAGATATCATCATGCTTGCACTTAAAGGAATGTAAATTTTCGCAATTTCATAGGGGACAGATAATTGGAATTAAAGAAGAAATTATATCTAGGAT
>JAIEAS010000338.1 GCA_029071285.1 Clostridia bacterium | reverse complement strand
CGCGAAGAATCCGACCGCGACGGTATGCGTATCGTTATAGAAATCAAAAAGGACGCAAACGCGCAAGTCGTTTTAAATACTCTTTACAAACATACAAACTTGCAGGTTTCAGACGGTATCATAATGCTCGCCCTCGTAGACGGTACGCCCAAGATACTTAACCTGCGCGAGTGCATTTTCTACTATCTCGAACACCAGAAAGAAATTATTACGCGCAGAACCAAATACGACCTTGCCAAGACCGAAGAGCGCGCGCACATCTTGCGCGGACTTGTAATTGCTCAGGCAAGCATAGAAGAAGTCGTTGAAGTCTGCCGCAAGGCGATTGATAAAGCGGACTGCGTTAAAAAACTTACTTCCAAATTCGTACTTGACGAAAGACAGGCAACGGCGGTTGCGGAATTAAGGCTGTACCGCTTGTCGCATCTTGAAGTTGACAAACTCAAAGAAGAGTTGAACGAGCTTGAAAGACAGATTGCCGACTTCAAGGACATACTCGCTCACGAAAAGCGTGTTTACGATATTATCAGAAACGACTTGCTTGAAATCAAAAAGAAGTACCCCTCGGAAAGAAAGACCGAGCTTGCAGTAGATTACGGCGAAATAGAGGATGCAGACTTGATCCCCGTAGAGCAGGTTGTCGTATCGATGACTCACTCGGGTTACGTAAAACGCCTTCCCGTTGCCGAATACCACGCTCAGAACCGCGGCGGTACGGGCATTACGGCGCACAGACCCAAGGACGAGGACTTCGTCGAAAGAATGTTCGTCTGCTCGTCGCACGACGATATTCTGCTGTTCTCGTCAACAGGTAAGGTTTACAGCATAAAGGCGTACGAAATCCCCGAAGCAAACCGTCTGGCGCGCGGCAGGGCGTTCGTAAATATCGTACAGATAGCTCAGGACGAAAAGATTAACGCGTTAATCCCCGTAGAAAGCAAGACCAGCGGCTTCGTAGTCTTTGCAACCAAGAAAGGTCAGATTAAAAAGACGAGAATGCGCGAGTTTGCAAGTATTAAGCGCAACGGCAAAATAGCAATCAAACTCACCAACGAAGATAAACTTATTGCAGTAGAATTTACAACCGGTAAAAACGAAATTATGATTGCATCGCGTACCGGTAAGTGTATCAGATTCCACGAAAAGGACGTCCGCAGCACCGGTCGCGGCACGGCGGGCGTAAGAGCAATGAAGCTCTCGGGTGCCGACTGCCTTGTGGATATGCTGATAGTCGATAAGACCAAGGACGTTCTTACCGTAACCTCGAAGGGCTTCGGTAAGCGTACCGATATCGAAGAATACAGAACGCAGGGCAGAGCAGGTATGGGTCTGAAAGCGGGCGTATTCAACAGCGTAACGGGCTATCTCGTAAGTCTGAAACAGGTCAACGACGATAACGACGTAATGGTTATTTCCGACTCGGGCATAATCATAAGAATGCACTGCACGAGCATTTCAAAGATAGGCAGAAACACCAAGGGCGTAAGGCTTATGAGGCTGAAAAACGGCTCGGTTGCAACGGTTGCGATAACCGACCGCGACGAAGAGGCCGAGGCGCAGGAAGCAGTTGAAAGCGTCACTCCCGAAGAAGCTGCTGCGCAGGCACTGAAAGAGGGCGCTTCGGAAACGGCCGAAGTTGAACTTCCTGCAGAGGAACCCGCGGAAAAGCCCGCTTCGAAAAAGAAAGTGAAAGAAGTTGAGGCTCCCGCAGAAGTTGTAAAAGCAGAAAAACCTGCGGCAAAGAAGAAAACTACTAAGAAAGAATAAAACGCAAAATTAAAGACGATGATAAAAAGCTCTCGAACATTTTGTTCGAGAGCTTTTTTGCTACACGTAATTAAGTGAGATAAATTGAAATTTATTTATGCTTTCC
>JAIEAS010000337.1 GCA_029071285.1 Clostridia bacterium | reverse complement strand
AGATCTGTATATGAGACAGGTTATATCGATGGCGGGAAATATCGACGTTGCGCTTGCGGAAGAGCTTGTTGAAAAATATTTTTCGGATTTGCCCTATACGCCTGCGGATAATAAGCCCGTAGATGTCAAGCTTTGCGGACAAGCCCTTTTCTGCAAAAAAGATATCGAACAAATTCATCTGGCGCTTGCGTTTCCTTCGGTAAAAAGATACGATAAACTTTTTGACGCGACGCAGATAATGAACTCCGTTTTCGGCGGAAGTATGTCGTCAAGACTTTTCCAGAAGGTAAGGGAGGAACTCGGCCTTGCATATACCGTTTATTCGTACGTTTCGCCCTATGCCGAGGCGGGTTCGCTTGTTATTTATGCGGGCGTGAATGCGGAAAACTATCTTACGAGCGCGGAAGCCGTTTTGGATTGCGTACGCGCTATTAAGTCTAAAGACCTCACTGAAGAAGAATTTTTGCGCGGCAAAGAGCAGCTTTTATCCTCGTCGATATTCTCGCAGGAAAGCACGAGCTCGCAGATGCTTTTATACGGCAAAGAACTTATCTACAGCGGAAAAGTCTACGATTTTGAGGAACGGGTTAAAAAGATAAATTCCGTAACTTTAAGCGACGTGCTTGAAGCGGTGGAGTACAATTTTGACAGCAGCCGTCTTGCTTCGGCGGTAGTCGGCAACGTTACCGGGCCCTTGAAATTATGAGTGAAATAAAATACGGATTTGCGCCGGTATTCGATAAGGCCAGCAGACTTTTAATACTCGGCAGCTTTCCGTCGGTTAAGAGCCGTAAAATCGAGTTTTACTACGGCAACCCGCAAAACAGATTTTGGCGGGTTGTATGCTCGTATTTCGGGGAAAGCGTTCCGCAAACGGTTGACGGCAAAAAGAGCTTTCTGCTGAAACACAATATCGCGCTGTGGGATATCGTGACCGAGTGTGAAATTACCGGTTCGCAAGACGACACGATAAAAAATTTCAAAGTCGCAGATTTGAAAACTTTCTTGCAAAATTGCGCCGTAAGGTATATAATACTTAACGGCAGTACGGCTTTCATGATATTTAAAGACAACTACGGCGGTTTGGATATTCCGTACGTAAAACTTCCGTCTACAAGCCCTGCCAATACGCGGTTTGATGAAAAGGAGTGGTTCGATGCTTTATCGTCAGCTTTTAACGGAACTTAACGGCTACGCCGACGAGGAGTATAAAACCTTTCATAAAAGACTTTTAAAAAACGATAATATAAACGTTATCGGCGTGCGCGTTCCTATTCTGCGCAAGATTGCAAAAAAATACAAAGACGAAGTGGACGGGCTGTTGGCTTGCCCCGACGAGTATTACGAAGTAACTTTTATAAAGCTTACCGCGGTATCAATGCTCGAATACGGGCAGTTTATAAAATACGTCGATAAATGCGTTCCGCTCATAGACAACTGGGCTACGTGTGATTGCTTCGTGCCGAAGTGTATAAACAGTCACAGGGACGAATTTATGCCGTATATAAGAAAATACGCGGCAGCAGACGGTGAATTTTACCAGCGGTTTGCGTTGACTACGCTGCTTCATTTTTACGTGGAAGACAAGTATGCCGAAACGATATTCGCATTGGCGGAAAGAAGCGACACAAGCTTATATTACGTACATATGGCTGTCGCGTGGCTGATAGCTGAAACGCTTGTAAAATTTTACGACAAGGCAAAGAGTTTTCTTCTTGAAAACACGTTGGATAAAAAGACGCACAACAAGGCAATTCAAAAGGCGTGTGAAAGTTTCCGCCTTTCAAACGACCAAAAAAATTATTTAAAGGGAATTAAAAGATAAATGGACATTTCAGCAAAACTTACCGAGGAATTCAATTTACGCCCCGACCACGTTCAGAATATTCTGAAGCTTCTGGAAGAGGGCAACACCATACCTTTTATAGCGCGTTACCGCAAAGAGATGACGGGCGCAATAGACGATCAGGTTCTGCGTGCATTGAACGACAGATACGAATATCTTAAAAACATTGAAAAGCGCAAGGGAGAAGTTGCAAAGGCGATAACCGAGCAGGAAAAGATGACGGATGAAATTCAGGCCGCTATCGACGCCGCGCAGACTATGACTGAAATAGAGGATATTTACCGTCCTTTCAAACAGAAGAAAAAGACCCGCGCTTCCGTCGCTATTGAAAAGGGTTTACAGCCGCTTGCCGATTTAATTCTGGCGCAGGCGTGCAAGCCTTATGTAGAAGCTGAAAAATACGTGGACGAAGAAAAAGGAGTATCTTCCGCAGAGGACGCAATTGCGGGCGCCAAGGATATAATTGCCGAGATAATTTCGGATAACGCAGAGCTCAGAAAAAAGCTGCGCGGACTGTTTGAAAAGCACGGCGAAATGCAGGTTAAGCTCGTTAAAGACGACGAAAAGGGCACCTACGCAATGTACGCCGATTACAGCGAGCTTGTTCCCGAAATCAAAAACCACAGAATTCTTGCAATCAACAGAGGCGAAAAGGAAGAGTGCCTCAGAGCTAAAATTTATTTTGACGACACGATTGCTAAGCGTGTATGTACCGTCAAATACATAAAGAACAAATCCGAAGAAGAGTGCGCAAAATTAATCGAAGAAGCTGCGGCTGACGGCTACGACAGACTTATAGAGCCGTCAATCCAAAGGGAAGTGCGCGCCATTCTTACGGATAAAGCGGGCGAGCAGGCTATAAAAATGTTTGAAGTAAATCTTCGCCCCTTATTGCTGCAGCCACCTGTTAAAGGCAAGATTACTCTGGGACTTGACCCCGGTTACCGTACGGGCTGCAAGGTTGCCGTCGTTGACGAAACAGGAAAGGTTTTGGATACTTCCGTAATTTATCCCGTTCCGCCTAAAAACGATATCGAAGGCAGCAAAAAAATTGTCAAATATTTAATTGAAAAACACAAGGTAGATATCATTTCGATAGGAAACGGCACCGCAAGTAAGGAAACGGAAATTTTTGTTGCGGACTTGTTGAAGGAAGTTGACGCGAACGTAAGCTACGCAGTCGTTAACGAAGCGGGTGCCAGCGTTTATTCCGCAAGTCCCCTTGCAGTTGAAGAATTCCCCGATTATGATTTAACTCTGCGTTCGGCAATTTCGATTGCGAGAAGATTGCAGGATCCCCTTTCCGAACTTATAAAAATCGACCCCAAATCCATAGGCGTAGGACAGTATCAGCACGATATGGATAAAAAACGTCTTGACGCCGTTTTAGGCGGCGTACTTGAAGATTGCGTAAACAGCGTTGGCGTTGATTTGAACACGGCAAGCGTTTCGCTCTTGAAATACGTTGCGGGACTTAACGCGGGTATTGCAAAAAATATAGTTTCATACCGCGAGCAGAACGGAAAATTTTCCGAGCGCGGACAGCTTCTGAAAGTCGCAAAACTCGGAGCTAAGGCGTACGAGCAGTGCGCGGGCTTCCTGCGTATTCCCGACGGTAAAAACATAATGGACAATACCGCGGTTCACCCCGAGTCGTATAAAAAAGCCGAAAAACTTTTATCGCTTTTCGGCTACGGTGAAGAGGATATAAAGGCAAGAAAACTTGCCGAGCTTCCCGAAAAGGTTAAAGCCTACGGCGAAAGCAAAGCTGCGGAGTACTGCGGACTTGATGTGGCTACGATGAACGATATAATCGCCGAACTCGTAAAACCCGGCAGGGATATCCGTGACAGCCTTCCTCAGAGGCAGTTAAGAAAGGACATTCTCGGCATTGAAGATCTGGCAGTCGGAATGGAAGTTGACGGCGTTGTAAGAAACGTTATCGACTTCGGCGCGTTCGTGGATATCGGCGTACATCAGGACGGACTTGTTCATATTTCCGAAATAACCGATAAATATATACGCCATCCGTCCGACGTTCTGAAGGTGGGACAGCAGGTAAAAGCCGTTATTATCACTCTTGATAAAGCTAAACAGCGCATAGGGCTTTCCTTGAAGCAAGTTAAAAAACAGGCTAATTAACTTGACAAGCAGGCGCGTTTATAGTAAAATTTGAATGTAAAAAATACGGAGGACTGATTATGTTTGATGAAGTAGCAAATATCCTTGCAGAACAGCTTGGCGTGGCTAAATCCAAAATTACTTTGGAAAGCGATATAGTAAAAGATTTGGGAGCAGATTCACTTGACGTTGTCGAGCTTCTTATGACCTTGGAAGAAAATACGGGCAAGACTATTCCCGAGGACAAGGTTACCGACGTTAAGACCGTCGGCGACGTTGTTAAACTT
>JAIEAS010000336.1 GCA_029071285.1 Clostridia bacterium | reverse complement strand
GTCGTAAGACCTCTTTGTATTTTTGTAATTATCTCTTTGAGAACTGAGGAGCACGGCGTGCTTTTTTCAAGCCGTACTTCTTTCTTTCCTTGACTCTGGGGTCGCGGGTTAAGAAGCCTTCCTTCTTCAAAGCGGGACGGCAGCCGTCCTCTGCCTGCAACAGTGCGCGCGCAATGCCGAGGCGGATAGCGTTTGCCTGACCGGTATAACCGCCGCCGTAAACGTTAACCAAAACGTCGTATTTTGCTTCTACGCCCAAAAGGGTAAGGGGCTGTTTTACAACGTACTGCAAAACCGACTGGGGGAAATAATCTTCGAAAGCTCTTTCGTTAATTTCAATAACGCCCGAACCTGCGGGAATAAGACGAACGCGAGCGATTGCCTTTTTTCTTCTTCCCGTTCCCCAGAATTGAAGTTTTTTCTTTAAATTAGCCTTTGCCATAATATTTCCTCTTACCTTTTAAAATAATTTAAGCTCTTCGGGCTTCTGCGCCGCGTGGTTGTGTTCCGCTCCCTTATAAACGCGCAGTTTTTTAATCATATCCCTGCCGAGAGAGTTTTTGGGCAACATTCCCTTAACCGCTTCGTAAACGGCAAGGTCGCTTTTTTCGGCAAGCATCTTTTTATAAGAAATTTCTTTAAGACCGCCGATGTAGCCCGTGTGATATCTGTAAAATTTGTCGTCAAGCTTTTTACCCGTCAAAACGACTTTATCGCTGTTCAAAACGATTACGAAATCGCCCGTATCAACGTTGGGCGTAAAAGTAGGCTTGTTTTTGCCGCGCAAAATGCTTGCCACCTTTGACGCAAGTCTGCCGAGAGGGACGCCCGCTGCGTCTACAACGTACCACTTTCTTTCAACTGTCTCGGCTTTTGCCATGTAGGTTTTCATTGTTCGCTCCTTTTGATAGTTCTATGCGAAAGACCATTTTTTCAATAAATCTTATTAACGTGAACTTATTTTATTATTTTATAAAATTTCTGTCAAGCTGTTTTGTATCGCGTTTTTAAAGTTTTTTAATAAAATTTAAATTATTTTATTTTTGCATGAAATAAGTCGATTTCTGCCCGAAAATGGTAAATTTCGGGTTATTTTTGCAGAATTGCCTTAATTCTTTTGATGCCTGCGGAAACGTTTTCCTGCTTGACTATTTTAAAGGTGCCCAGCTCGCCCGTATTTTGCGCGTGGGGACCGCCGCATATCTCTTTTGAAAACTCGCCTATAGAATAGGTCTTTACCACTTCGCCGTACTTGCTGTCGAACACGCCGACGAAGCCGAGAGCTTTTGCCTCTTCAAGGCTCATTTCCTTTAACACGACGGGCAGGTTGAGTTTAATCTGTTCGTTTACAAGCTTTTCCACTTCCGCCACTTCTTCCTCGGTGAGCTTGCGCGCGAAGTTGAAGTCGAAGCGGAGTCTTTCTTCGTTTATGTTGCTGCCCTTCTGCTGAATGTCGGGCGAGCAGACTATTTTTAACGCCGCGTTTAAAAGGTGGGGTGCGGTGTGGTATTTGGTTGCCGTTTCCGAGTGGCTTTCAAGTCCGCCCTTGAACTGTCCCGCCGCAAGCACGCGGCTCTTTTCCCTGTGTTCTGCGAACGCCGCTTCAAAGCCCTGCTTGTCTACGGTTAAACCGCTCTCGAGCGCAAGCTCTTCGGTGAGCTCCAAGGGGAAACCGTAAGTGTCGTAAAGTCTGAAAGCCTGTTTGCCGCCTATAACCGTTTCTTTGACGTAGGACGGGTTGCTTCTGCTCATAAACTCGTTTTTGCGTTCGAGAGAAGTTACGCACTTTTCAAATTCTTTAATGCCCTGAGCAAGAGTAGCTTCGAATTTGTCCGCTTCCTTCTTTAACTCGTCGAGGATATACCCCTCTTTTTCTTTCAGCAGAGGGTACGCCTCGCCGTAAATTTTTTCAATGAATATCTTCGCCGCGCCGAGAATTGCGCCGCTCTCTACCCCGAGCTGGCGGCAATAGCGTATCGCCCTGCGCATAAGACGGCGGAGAATGTAGCCCGCGCCCGTGTTGGAGGGAAGTATTCCCTGTTCGTCGCCGATAAGCATAACCGCGGTACGGGTATGGTCGGCAATAATGCGCATCGCCTTTCTGTCCTCGCCGCCGTTGTCGTAATTTTTGCCGCTTACTCTTTCAAGCTCGGCAATTACGGGCGCGAACAGGTCGGTTTTGTAACCGTCCGAAAGGCCGTTTAAAAACAGCAGCATTCTGTCAAATCCGAAGCCCGTGTCAACGTTTTTGTTTTCAAGCGGGGCGTAGCCCGTTTCCGTCTTTTTATACTGCATATAAACGTCGTTGCCGATTTCTACGTAGTCGTCGGGGAAGACGGGATTTTTCTTATTCAGGTCAAGCGGATAGAACCACTCGTTGTCGGGACCGCAGGGCGTATCCACGGTGCCCTCGAGCTCCCACCAGTTATCGCACTTGGGCAGGAAAAAGATATGGTCGGGCGCAATGCCGAGGTTTTTTAACAGCTCAGCCGTTTCGTTATCGCGCGGAGCGGCTTCGTTGCCCTCGAATACGGTTGAACAAAGCTTGTCCTTATCGAGCCCGAATACTTTGGTTAAAAGCTCGAAGGTCCACGCCGTTTTTTCCTTTTTGAAGTAATCGCCCAGCGACCAGTTTCCCATCATCTCAAAGAAAGTGAAGTGCGAAGCGTCGCCCACTGAGTCGATATCAACCGTACGGACGCAGCCCTGAACGTTGCAAAGCCTTTTGCCGTCGGGGTGCTTCTTGCCCAGAAGATAGGGCATAAGAGGCTGCATACCCGCAACGTTAAACATTACGCCCGTGCTGCCGTCGCCGATAAGCGACACCGCGCCGATATTTACGTGCCCTTTACCCTCGTAAAAGGATAACCATTTTTCTCTTAATTGCCTGGATGTAATTTTCATAGTGTTCCTCTTATTTCCTGTTTACCGTATAGCCGTCCTTGCCGTCTTTTATTACGTAACCGAGCGCGTCGATTTTTGCGCGGAGTTCGTCCGCCGCCGCCCAGTTTTTGTCCTTTTTCGCCTGCCAACGCTGCTCGGCGAGAGTTTTTACCTCGTCGGGAATTTCCTGCTCGCCTCTGCCGTTTACCCAGGCAAGGTACTCTGCCGCGTCCTTTTTGAAGAAGCCCAGAAGCGAGTAAGTCTTTCTTATCTGGTAAACCTCTTCCGCGCACGAGGGGTCGCCCTTTTCGTATTTTGCGGAAATATTTTTAAACAATCCGAAAAGGCGTGAAAGCGCGAGCGCGGTGTTGAAGTCGTCCGACATATCCTTATTGAAGTCGTCATCTATTTGCCTGCAGCCCTTTCCGCCCTTGCCAAACTTGCTCTCTACTTTATTAATAATATTATAGAAGTAAGTTATATGCTTTTCGGCTTCGTCGAAGATTCCGTCGGTAAGGTTGATATCCGCGCGGTAGTTGAATTGCAGCAGTGCGAATTTAACCGCCTCGTTGGAATAGTTCTTTAAAAGGTCCTCTAAAAGAATACTGTTGCCGAGGCTCTTTGACATTTTCTGTCCGTTGACTTTAATAAGTCCGTTGTGCGTCCAGTATTTTGCAAATTGCTTGCCGGTAAGGCTCTCGCTCTGCGCGATTTCGTTTTCGTGGTGGGGGAAAACCAGATCCCTGCCGCCGCCGTGAATATCTATCTGGTCGCCGAACGCCGCGCGGGTCATTGCCGAGCACTCTATGTGCCAGCCGGGGCGCCCCTTGCCCCAGGGGGAATTCCAGCTTATCTCCCCTTCCTTCGCCGCCTTCCACAGCGCGAAGTCCGCGGGGTTTTTCTTCTCCTCGCCGTTCTCGATTCTTACGCCGTCGAGCATATCTTCAACCGACCTGCCGCTTAAACACCCGTAGCGCTTGAAGCTGGTTACGTCGAAGTACACGTCGCCGCAGGGCGCGGGATAGGCGTGTCCGCCCTCGATAAGCTTTTTTATAAAGTTGATTATGTTTCCTATATTCTGCGTAGCTTTAAGCCATAGGTTGGGGTCGTCGATGTCCATATCGCGCATAACCGCGTCGATTTTTTTAATCATATCGGCTGCGTACTTGTCCGCGGGTATCCCCGTTTCCTTTGATTTTGCGATAATTTTATCGTCCACGTCGGTGTAATTTCTCGCGTACGAAACGTCGTAGCCAAGCTTTTGCAGGAACTTGCGCATTATATCGTAAATCAGCGCCTGATAGCCGTGACCTATATGCGCCTCGCCCGAAACGGTGATACCGCAGGCGTACATCTTAACCTTGCCGTCTTCTAAGGGCGCGAACTCTTCCTTGGTTCTCGTAAGCGTATTATAAATTTTCATTTACTCTGCCTCCGGTTTTTTACCGTTTATTTTAACTACTCTCGCGGGCACTCCGACCGCCGTTGCGTTTGCGGGAACGTCTTTGAGAACTACCGCGCCCGCGCCGATTTTTGCGCAGTCGCCGATTGTTATCCGTCCCAGAATTTTTGCGCCGGCGGAAATCACGCAATTTTTGCCTACCGTCGGGTGGCGTTTTCCGCTCTCCTTTCCCGTTCCGCCCAGAGTTACGCCCTGATACAGAACGGTGCCCTCGCCCACCTCGGCAGTTTCGCCTATGACTACGCCGCTGCCGTGGTCGATGAACACGCCCGAAGAAATTTTTGCCGCGGGGTGGATTTCGATACCCGTGAAAAACTTTGCGGTCTGCGAAATTATGCGGGCAACAAGTTTAAGCCGCAACCGCCAGAACGCCTGCGCCCACCTGTGCGCAATCAGCGCGTGAACGCCCGAATAAGTTAAAAGTATTTCAAATTTGTTTCGCGCGGCGGGGTCGTTGCGTTTTGCCGCGTTTAAATCCGCGCGCAGCCCTGAAAAAAACATACACCCTTACAATATACGTAAAGGGATAGGCGAACTGTTATAAATCAGAACAACCTTAGCGGCGGCTTTTTTGCTCTTTCCGCACGCGCGCCGCTTGTAATACGTTCAGTATGACTGCGCGTCCCGCGCACGTAAATCCCTAAAAAATACGCTCGCTAAGGTGCTGCGCAGTTTTAACGGAGAAAATTTGAAGATTAGACGAGGAAAAGTCCGCAGGCAATCCACGGACGGATTGTCAAGGGCTTTAACGAAGTATAAGCACAAATTTACCCGTTAAAACTTGTCCTGACTTATAACAGTTCGCCTAACTACCGTGCGCTAAGGCTTTTTTAATTATATATTAATCTTTTTTTAATTGCAAGCAATTTACCCGCCCGTAACTATTCACTTTCAGACAGCCGTGAAAATTTGCAAAAAGGGTTAGTGAAAAATTTTCACAAACATTGCGGAATTTTGTTAAAAAATTTCTTAAATTTCTTGACATAGCCTCGCATTTGTGTTACAATTTAACCAACGTTTTAAAAGTGATAAAAATTCACAAAGGAGCTACAATGAAACGTGAACGCATTGAGGAAATCGCAGATATTCTTGACAGACGCGGTAAAATGACGCTTGAACAGCTTGAAGAAGTTTTCCCCAACGTTTCGCAAATGACGTTGAGGCGCGACCTTTTCCAGCTTGAAGAGGACGGGCGCATTATACGAATCCGCGGCGGCGCAATGTCCGTCAAGGAAGTGCAGAAAGTTTCCGGTGAAGAATACACCAAAAAAACAACTATCAATACCGACGCGAAAATCGTCATCGCGCAGAAAGCCGCAGGTCTTATCGATGAAAACTCGAGTATTTTCATTGACGGCGGCACCACCGCCATGTACCTCTCGAAGGAGTTGCCCGACATAAAGTGCAATATCTTCACCAACGGCATTGCGGTCGCTATGGAGCTTGCGCAGAAAAAGAATATCGCAATCACCGTCGTAGGCGGCCAGCTTATGCGCGAAAACCTTTCCACGGCTTCCCCCGCGGCAAAGGAATATTTCGACCTGACTAATTTTGAAATTGCGATAGTTTCCGCAACGGCGTTCACGCCCGAAAACGGATTTTCCTGCAACAGCCAGATTGAAAGCGACCTTTTGAAGAGCGTGTTCAAAAAGGCAAGGCACGTTTATATGATGCTTGACAGCTCGAAGATAGGCAAAATCAATCCCTACACCTTCGCCAAGCTCGAGGATATCGACGTGCTTATCACCGACGACAACTTCCCCAAGGAATACAAGGCGCTGTTCGAATCTGAAAATATAGTCGTTATGTAAATAAACAAAATAATAAAGCCCCGAGCTTACTCTCGGGGCTTTCTCTTTCGTCATTGCGAACGCAGTGAAGCAATCCAGAAGCGGACGCTTAATAAATGCAGTATAGTCTGGATTGCCGCGGGAGCGTTGCTCCCTCGCAATGACGTATGGTCGGATGCGTTCAGAATACGGCTAATCACAAATCAAACTTAAAATAAAAAATCACGCGCATATGCGCGTGATTTTTTCAATCACTCCAACGGTGTTTATTCAAAGTTCTGTCTTTAATATCGTCGTAAAACTCGAAGTACTTTTCACGCACCTGCTCGGGTGTCATATCGTCGTCCAAGAGGTTCAACAGCTCGTCCAGCTCGTCGGGCGTAAAGTCCGACAGACAAAACTCGCCGTCAAACGCCTGCGAAAGCTTCATTAAATCCCAGCCCGTTGCCTTCATAATTTTAACCTACTAATTTTTTAGCCTCTTCCAGCATTTTAAGGTTGTCCGTCATATCGCAATCCCTGTCAGAATAGCTGTAATAGTAATACGAAATCGCGCTGACCTCGCCGCTGAAAGTTACGATTTTGCCCGCCCATTTTTCGGAAATTATGTAATTGCGGAACAATCCGTTCGGCCACAACACGTAAACCAACTGAAAGCCCGTACTGTCTTTGTCTGCAACCCAATGGCAGTCCTTTGAATCGTTTGCCTGACGGAGCATTTTAAGCGAAGCCTCGTCCTTGTTCGCAACTTCGGTATCTATCGTCGTTATAGCGACTATACAGCCGTCCTCGGGACTTTCGCTTATAATGGCGCTCTTTATAACGTTTTCCGCAAGGATATTAATATTTCCGCGGATAGTCGTAGTATCCTTTCCCTTGATATCTACGCCTGCCCACTCCTTTATATCGTCCTGAATATTTTCGGGAGCAATCGGCTCGCGCTTTTTAATCTGAAGCTCGTGCTCGCCCCAGTCGCCCTTGCTCGTATCCGTTTTCCACGTACACTCCAGAAGGTCCATATCCAGCGGTTCGTTATTTCTTCCGAACTTAATGTCGCTGCCCGAAAAACGATACAGCTGATCGGTATTGTCGGTAAATCTCAGATTTGCCGTTTCAAACTGGCTCTTAAAAGTCGAAATAATTTTTTCCGCTCTCACTACCTTTTTAAGGGTGTAGTGGTATCTGTAACCGCAGGATTTCTCCGTTTCGTTTACTCTTAAATAGTACTCGTTTCTTACCGCGTCGCCGCTGCCGTTTACATCGCCGAGGTCGGTTGTTGCATCCATCTTGCTGAAAAAGACGTACTGGTCAAGCTGTCTTTCGTTATAGCAGGCATAAGCAAACATCTTTGCCGCGGCAGTTTTTGCCGCCGCCTGAACCTCTTCGTTTTCATAATCGACCAAACCCGACTCGTCAACGTGCTTGTCCGCTACCGCCTTAAAGTCGGCATAGGCTTGTTTGGTCTGCTCTTCGTAGTAAGCCTTTTGCGTAGGCGCAACTTCGAAATCCTGCATTATAATTCCGATATCTGAATTGACTTTCTTACCGCAGCCTTTACAGCCCGAAAGCGCAACGCACCCTGCAATTACGGGTACGGCTATTAAACTTAGAATTCTTGCAAATTTTTTCATCGTATTTCCCCGATAAATATTTTGTATTACGATTATACCATTAAAAAAACCGTAAAGCAAGGGAATAACCCTCTGAGGCTGTGAAAAAGTAATGAAATTTTATGACAAAATACAAAATGCAGGGCTACTCTTATT
>JAIEAS010000335.1 GCA_029071285.1 Clostridia bacterium | reverse complement strand
CCCTTATAGGTTTTTTATTTATAACTTTCGGCAAGAGCTTTGAACGCGGGAAGCGACCGCTCGATCATTTCGGGAGCAACGCAGTAGCAAATTCTGACGTAGCCCTTGCGCCCGAAGTCGTCGCCCGCAACTATCAGCAGCTCGAATTTTTTCGCGCGTTCGGCAAAGGCGTTTGCGTCCGGTTCGGGGGATTTTACGAAAAGGTAAAACGCGCCGTCGGGTCGTACCACCGTGAAGCCGTATTTTTCAAGCTCGGAACAAAGTCTGTCGCGGTTGCGCTTGTATACGGATATATCCGAGGTCATTCCGCAACATTTTGCGACCAGACGCTGGAAAAGAGTCGGCGCGCATACGAAGCCCAGCGCTCTGCCCGCGCCGCACACGCCCGCAAAAACTTCCTGCCACTCTTCCATTGCGTTGTTTACCGCGATAAAGCCTATTCTCTCGCCGGGGAGCGACAGACTTTTGGAATACGAATAGCAGACTATACTTCTGTCGTAATAGTTCATAACGTAGGGCACTTTTAAGTTGTTATCATAGACGAGTTCTCTGTAGGGCTCGTCTGAAATAAGATACACGGGACTGCCGCGCTTTTCAGAAAAGTCCGCAAGTATTTTTGCAAGCTTTTTTATAGAAGCCTCGTCGTACACAACTCCGCTGGGGTTGTTGGGCGAGTTGATAAGAACAGCTTTGGTTTTATCGCTGAGGGCTGCCTGAAATTTTTCAAAGTCAATCTGAAAATCGTCCTCGCGTGTATCCACGCAGATAAATTTTCCACCCGCGTGCTCGCAGAATACTTTGTATTCGGGGAAGCAGGGAACGAAAGTAATCAGCTCGTCGCCCTCGTTTAAAAGGGCGTTAAAAGTTGCGGTAAGCGAAGCCGACGCGCCGCAGGTCATATAAAAGCAGTCTGCGGTAAGCTTGGTTCCGTGTTGCGCGTTAGTGTAATCGGCGAGCGCCTTACGCACAGAATAATCGCCTGGTGCGGAAGTATAGCCGTGCAGAATTACGGGGTCGCTGTTCTTTATAAGGTCGGTCAAAATTTCCGTCACCTTTTCGGGCACGGGAACGCTGGGGTTGCCGAGGGAGAAATCGAAAACGTTATCCTCTCCAATTTCCGCCTTGCGTTTTTTGCCGTATTCGAACAGCTCGCGTATTGACGAGCGTACTTTGCCTAATTTTACGTTCTTTTCGTTTAACATTAATTG
>JAIEAS010000334.1 GCA_029071285.1 Clostridia bacterium | reverse complement strand
GTGGCAGACCCTCTTTTTTCATAAATCCTCCTTAATAAGCTCTCTGTGCGCGTTCGGGTCGGCGAGCGCGGTTTTGTAGTCGGTGTAGATAACGAAGCCCGCGTCCGTCTTAGGCGGTTTTTTCACAAACTTCTTTTTGGTGTAGTCCACGGGAATTTTTGTGCCCTCTTTTCCGTCCGAGTAGTAGGCGCAGATTTCCGCCGCGACTTTGATAACGCCGTCGGGAACTTCGCGTCCGTCCGTGATTATGCCGACGTGCGAAGAGTGGTACTTCTGCGTATGCAGCCAGATGTCCTCGGGCGCGAGCGATTTCGTCAGCCGCTCGTTTTGCAGATTGTTTCGCCCCGCGATTATTCTGAACCCGCCGAACTCAAACTCGCGGTAAGGCGTAAGCGTCGGTTTTTTGTTCTTTACCTTTACGGCTTTTATAAAACCGAGCTGTATAAGCTCCTCTGAAATTTCTTCGATATCGACAAGCTCTTCCGCGGCGTTGAGGTGAGCGGAAATGGATTTGAGGTAATCCAGCTTTTTATCCGCCTGCAATTTCTGCTCGCTCACGCTTATAAAAGTACGCTTAAGTTTAGCGTATTTTTTGTAGTACTTCTGCGCGTTCTGCGCGGGGGTAAGGGTGTTGTCAAGCTCGATTTTTATCTTCCCGCCGTCGGGGTCGTAATAGTTTACGCACTCTAAAAATTTTGCGCCGCGCTCAATCGCGTAAATGTTCGCGGTAATCAGTTCGCCCTTCAGTTTTATTTTTTCCGCGCCATCACACTCTGAAAGCTTCGCGTGAATTTCCGCAAGGCGTTTTTCGGTCTTTTTAATCTGTGCGTTCAGCGCGCTTTCGGCTTTGGTTTTCGCCGTCTGAAAGGTCTGTTTCTTATAAATATACGAGTAATACGCCGCCTGCGCTTTTAAAAGTGTAGGGTAGCGCACTTGCTCACCTGATACCGAGCGCACTTTAAAGTCGTTCGGCTCGCCGTTTAAATAAGTTACGCAGGGCTCGGGCTGGGCGCTGAACAGGTAGTCGTAAAGCTCCTCCGCGGTCATATCCTCGCCGAGGCTTTCAACCGCTTCGAGGGCGGTGGCGTAGGAAATGCCCGTAACCTTGTCTGCAATCAGTTTCACTCTGTCGCCGTCGGAGGTTAAAATTTTTTTCAGGGCTTCAAGGTCTTTGGGCGGAGCTTTGTCCTGCGGTTCGGGCAGAGAGTATTTCACACCGCCCAGAATAAGCCGCTTGGTGTCGTCGCCTATGGAAGTGGTTTTCAGCGCGCCGACGATTGCGCCGTTTTCGTCGCACAGTACGGCGTTGGAGTATTTGCCCATAATCTCGAAGTAAAGCCGCATAACCGACGAGGAGAAGTCCGAAACGCACTTCAAATCAAAGTAAACAATCCTTTCGAAATTCGGCTGCGCCACGTCGAGAATTTCCGCGTTTTGCAGGTGCTTTCTTAAAAGCATACAAAAATTGGGTGCGACCTGCGGTACGGGTTTTTCGTCGTCCGAAATGCTCAGCCTCGCCGCCCTTGCCGAAAGACAGGCGTCGAGTTTAAGGTTGCCCGAACGGGTGTATATAATAAAGGTAAGCTCTTCGCGCGCGGGCTGGATTATGCGCGAAATTTTTCCGCCGACAAGCAGCTCTTTCAGCTCTTTTGCGGCGTATGAAATTGTAAACGCGTCCTGCGGCATAGCAAATTACCTTTAAAAACTTTTTACCCATTATAAAACAAAAAAAAACAAAAGTAAATTGATTAGACTTGCGGTAAAACGCTTTTCAAAATAAAACTATTATGATAAAATACAATCTGTATAAATATCAACAGGAGATTAATTAAAATGAAGTATACACAAACCGCCGGCGAAAAGAGTACGGTAAAGCTTACTATCACTTTCACCGAGGAAGAATGGCAGGACGCATTAAATAAGTCCTATTTAAGAGTAAGGGGCAAGTATTCGGTGCCCGGTTTCAGAAAGGGCAAGGTTCCCAAGCCCGTGCTCGAAACCTACTACGGGAAGCAGGTTCTCTTTGACGAGGCTTTCGGCGTGCTTTATTCCGAGCACTACGGCAACATTTTGGAAAAGGAAAAGGATAATTTCACCGCAGTCGGCGAGCCGTCGCTGTCGGTTGAAGATCTGACCGAGGGCAAGGGACT
>JAIEAS010000333.1 GCA_029071285.1 Clostridia bacterium | reverse complement strand
TGAATATAATGTATCCGATGCCGACGTTGAGAAGGAAGTTGAAAAAATTCTTCAAAGCGGCGCAACACAGGTTGACGTAACCGACAGAGCCTGCAAATTGGGCGATACAGTCAATATCGACTTTTCCGGCAGCGTAAACGGCGAAAAGTTCCCCGGCGGCACTGCGGACGACTATAACCTCGTACTCGGAAGCGGCTCGTTCATTCCCGGCTTCGAAGAGGGAGTTGCGGGTATGAAGATAGGCGAAAGCAAGGATATCAACGTAAAATTCCCCGAAGATTATCAGGCGGAAAATCTTAAGGGCAAGGACGCGGTATTCAATATCGTCCTTCATAAGATTACAGAAAACAAGCTTCCCGAGCTCACCGACGAGTACGTAAAATCCCATTCGCAGTCGGCTACGGTTGAAGAGTACAAAAAGACCGTGCGCGAGCGTCTTGAAAAGAATGCAGAAAACAGAGGCAGGGACGAGACCGAAAACAGCATTATCAACGAAATCTGCAAGTACGCAAAGGTTGAAATTCCCGACGCTATGATAGAGAGCCAGATTGACAGCCTCGTTCAGGACTTCAGCTACCGCCTTATGTATCAGGGACTTAAACTCGAGGACTACCTCAAATATATGGAAACTTCGATGGAAGACTTCCGTGCCCAGTACAAGGAGCAGGCGGAGCACAGAGTTTTAAGCCAGCTCGTGGTTGACAAAATCGTAAGAGAGCAAAAGTTCACCGCAGAGGACAAAGAAGTCGAGGCTAAAATCGAAGAGCAGGCAAAGTCGGTTGAAAAGACTGTTGCCGAATACAAAAAGGGTATGGACCCCAGACAGCTCGATTATATCAAAAACGACATTATAATAACAAAATTGTTCGACTTCCTTAAAGCCAACAACGAGATGAGCGGCGAAGAAGTTAAAAAGGCTCCCGCAAAGAAAGCGGCGGCAAAATCCGAACAGTCAAAGCCTGCGGCTGAGAAAAAAGCTCCCGCTAAAAAGCCCGCAGACAAAAAAGAATAAGAGGAGGCGTATTTTATGGAACGCAACGCATTAGTGCCTTATATCGTAGAACAGACTTCCCGCGGGGAACGTTCGTATGACATTTACAGCCGTCTTTTAGAGGACAGAATAATCTTTTTAAGCGGCGAAATTGACGACGCGGTTGCAAATACCGTCGTAGCACAGCTTATTTACCTTGAAGCGAAAGACCCTCAGAAGGATATTTCGCTGTATATCAACAGCCCCGGCGGTTCGGTTTCCGCAGGTCTTGCAATTTACGATACTATGAACTATATCAAGTGCGACGTATCAACCATTTGCATAGGTATGGCGGCTTCTATGGGCGCATTCCTTTTATCCAGCGGACAGAAGGGAAAGAGATACGCTCTCCCCAACAGCGAAATTATGATTCACCAGCCCCTCGGCGGAGCTCAGGGTCAGGCAAGCGATATTAAGATTGCCGCCGAGCATATTTTAAGAATTAAACAAAAATTGAACGCTATTCTTGCGCAGAACTCGGGCAGACCTCTTGCCGAAATCGAGCGCGACACGGACAGAGATAACTACCTTTCCGCACAGCAGGCGCAGGAGTACGGGCTTATTGATAGGGTATTTTATAAGAGATAATTAAAAAGCATATCTGCTTCGCAATACTTCGTTAAGCTCCGCTTTTCTCGGGTCATTTACGCAAAGTAAACTCCCCGTCGAAAATGCTCGCTTGCCTTGTCTTGCTCGCATCTCTGCTTTTTAGAAAATATTTGTGGAGTTTTGATTTGAAAGAAAAGAGATTTTGTTCCTTTTGCGGCAAACCCGAAGATAAAGTTAAAAGGCTGATAACAGGGCAGGACGGCGCGTGCATCTGCGACGAATGCGTTGAAATCTGCGGCGATATGGTCAAGGACTTGGAGGGCGCGGGTATGGAGCCCGTTCCCCTCAAAAAGCCTGCTGAGATTAAGGAAGAGCTGGATAAATATATCGTCGGGCAGAACGAGGCGAAAAAGGTGCTTTCGGTGGCTGTTTACAACCACTATAAGCGCATAAACAATCTCGCAAACGGCGTAAAGGACGACAGCGACGTAGAGATAGAAAAGAGCAATATTCTGCTTCTTGGACCTACCGGCTGCGGAAAAACCTTGCTCGCAAGAACGCTTGCAAAAATTCTTAACGTGCCCTTTGCGTCGTCGGACGCAACCACGCTTACGGAAGCGGGCTACGTCGGCGAGGACGTTGAAAATATTCTGCTTAAATTAATTCAGAACGCCGACTACGATATCGAAAAGGCGCAGCGCGGAATTATCTATATCGACGAAATCGACAAAATCGCAAGAAAGAGCGAAAACGTATCCATTACCCGCGACGTTTCGGGCGAGGGCGTACAGCAGGCGCTTTTAAAGATTATCGAAAGCACGGTTGCCAACGTTCCCCCGCAGGGCGGAAGAAAGCACCCCCAGCAGGAGTGCCTCAGGATTGACACGACCAACATTCTGTTTATCTGCGGCGGCGCGTTCGTAGGACTTGACAAAATAGTTCAGAAGCGCAAGGACAGCACGTCCCTCGGCTTCGGCGGTTCGGTCAAGGATAACGAGGAAAATATTTACGAAATGCTTGCCGACGTAAAGCCGCAGGATTTGACGGGCTTCGGGCTTATTCCCGAATTCGTCGGGCGCGTTCCCATCGTGGTAAGTTTGCATCCTCTTAACGAAGAGGCGCTTGTCAATATTTTAACCCAACCCAAAAACGCGATTATCAAGCAGTATCAGAAGCTCATCGCTATGGACGGCGTAAAGCTGACGGTAGAGGACGGCGCGGTGCGCGAAATCGCAAATACCGCAATCCGCTTAAAGACGGGCGCGAGGGGTTTGAGAACCATTATCGAAAGCTTTATGACCTCGGTAATGTACAAACTGCCCTCCGAGAAAAACGTCAAAGAGGTTGTCGTTACCAAAGAATGCGTTACCGATAAAGCCGAGCCCAAGATAATTTATCAGGAAACGGCGTAACGAAAATTTACTTTAACGCGCCAAACGTGCCGTAAACAAGCGCGTTTGGCGTTTATTTTAGATAGGAGAAATTATGGCTAATTTACAGGAGTTTCCGCTTTTAGCCCTTCGCGGCAGAGTGGTTTTCCCCAATACCACTATGTCGTTCGACGTCGGCAGACTTATTTCGCTGACGGCGGTAAAACTCGCGTCCGAAAAAGATTCGCTCCTTCTTATTTGCGCACAGAAAGATCAGGATAAGGAAGAAATCGACGAAAACGACGTCTACGAGGTCGGCACGGTCGTAAAAATAAGACAGGTTACAAGACTTCCCGGAAGCACGGTAAGAATTTCGGTGGAAGGGCTTTACCGCGCCCGCGCAAAGCAGATTTTCAAGGAAAAGGAAAACTTAATTGCGGTTGCGGAAGAAATTACCCCCGTTCACGGCGACGTTGCGCTCGAAGAGGCGTATTTCAGAACCGCGAAGGAAATTTTAAAGGACGTAACGAGCGACAACCGCTTCGCAAAGGAAACTTTAAACGCGCTTGAAAGATGCTCGGACCCCGACGAATTCGTGAATATCGCCGCGCACTGTATGCCAATACGCGTGGACCAGAAGCAGGAAATTTTAGAGTGCGAACGCACGGTGGACAGGCTTAAGCTTTGCGACAGATATCTGAACTACGAGCTTGAAATCAGCCGCTTGGAGCGCAAAATCGGCGCGGTCGTAAGACAGAATATAGAGAAGAACCAAAAGGAATATTACCTACGTGAACAGCTTAAAGCAATTCATACCGAGCTCGGCGACGACGGCGAGGAGAACGACGAGTTAGAGGCAAAAATCAAAGAGAAGCACCTTCCGCAGGAAGTGGAAGAAAAGGCTTTGAAAGAGCTGTCGAGAATGTCGCGTATGCAGTCGTCCTCGCCCGATTACAACGTGCTGCGCACCTATATCGACTGGATTCTGGACCTGCCGTGGAGCGAGCAGACGCGCGACACCGAGCTTTTGTCGGACGCGGTAAAAATACTCAACGAGGACCACTACGGGCTAGAAAAGATAAAGGAGCGCATAACCGAGTTCCTCGCGGTACTCAAGCGCACGGACGGCGCAAACGCGCCCATTCTCTGCTTTGTAGGGCCTCCGGGCGTTGGTAAAACTTCGATAGCGTCCTCGATTGCAAGGAGTCTCGGCAGAAAATTCGTAAGAATGAGCCTCGGCGGCGTTAAGGACGAGGCGGAAATCCGCGGACACAGAAAAACTTACGTCGGCGCAATGCCCGGCAGAATTATAACGGGAATGAAAAAGGCGGGTTCGATGAACCCCGTGTTCCTTCTGGACGAGGTTGATAAAATTTCGTCCGACCTTCGAGGCGACCCCGCAGGCGCGCTTCTGGAGGTTTTGGACCCCGCGCAAAACTGCACTTTCGTCGACAGATATATAGAAGTTCCCTACGATCTGAGCAAGGTTCTTTTCGTTACCACGGCGAACACGCTCGATACTATCCCTGCGCCCCTTCTGGACAGAATGGAAATCATAGAGCTGAGCGGCTACACTTCCGAGGAGAAAAAGGAAATCGCAAAGCGCTATCTCGTGCCCAAAAAGCTGGAAGCAAACGGCTTGAAAAAGGAAGAGTTTTCAATAAACGCGGGCGCCATTGACGCCCTTATAGAGGGCTACACTATGGAAGCGGGCGTGCGTAATCTTGAGCGTATGATTGACGCGGTCTGCCGCAAAGCCGCGGTAAAACTTTCTGACGGAGCCGCGGAAAAGGTAAGCGTTACCGCAAAAAATTTAGCCGACCTTATAGGCGCAAAACGCTACGACAGAAAGGGCGGCGAGCTTGAGCGCGACGAGGTGGGCGCGGCGACAGGTCTTGCGTGGACTGCGGTCGGCGGAACTACCCTCACGATAGAGGTTTCCGCAATGCGCGGCAAGGGCGATATTCTGCTCACGGGCAAGCTCGGCGACGTTATGAAAGAGAGCGCGCGTGCTGCTATAAGCTATATCCGCTCGAACAGCGACAGCTACGGCATTGACGTTTCGGTTTTCGAAACTACGGATATTCACATTCACGTGCCCGAGGGTGCGACCCCCAAGGACGGTCCCAGCGCGGGAATTACTATGGCTACGGCGATACTCTCGGCGTTCACCAAAAAACCCGTTAAAAAGTCCATTGCAATGACGGGAGAAATTACTTTGCGCGGAAAGGTGCTGCCCATCGGCGGACTTAAAGAAAAGGCGCTCGCCGCATACCGCAAGGGGATTCACGATATTATAATCCCCGCGGACAACCAGAAGGATCTGGAAGAAATTCCCGAAGCCGTGCGCGGAAGTATTAATTTTATTCCCGTTACCGAAGTGGATACCGTGTTCAAAAGCGCAATCATAGGTATTTAAATGTTAAAGATTACGAATGCGGAATTTATCATAAGCGCGGCAAGCAAAGAACAGTTTGTTACAAGCGATAAGCCGATAATCGCGGTGTGCGGAAAATCCAACGTCGGCAAATCGAGCTTTATCAATATGCTTGCGGGCAGAAAAAAGCTTGCAAAAGTTTCAAAAGACCCAGGCAGAACTCGGCTTGTAAACTACTTCGACTTCGGCGAATTTATTCTGGCGGATTTGCCCGGTTACGGCTACGCAAGCGTATCCAAGCAGGAAAAGCTGAAGTGGGCAAACCTTCTGGAAACCTTTTTTGCCGAAAAACGCGCGGACCACGTCTTTGCGCTGTGCGATATCCGCCACAACCCGACGGCGGACGATTTGCAGATGGCGGAGTACCTGTACTATAACTTAATTCCGTTTACGGTTATTGCGACCAAGGCGGACAAGCTTTCGCGCGCGCAGACGGGCAGGAGCGTGCAGAATATCGCAACCGCCTACAAGTGCGGCGTAGGCGACATAATCGCAACCTCGTCGGAAACCCGTCAGGGACTCGAAGCGGTTTACCAAAAAATTCAGGCGGTTATCGACCTTTCAAAAGATTAAAAAGAGAAGTACGGAGGATAAAAAATGGCGGAAACTACGGTTTTTATAATTGCCTTTTCAATTTCGTTAATTTTGGTAATCGGGTCTGCCGTTCTGGGCATAGCCCTGAAAAAGAGCGGAATACTCGGCGGCAAAACGGTAAAAAAACGCTCGGTTATTACGCCGTACAACATTTTTCTTATAGGCTTTTTCGCCGCATCGGCGGTTATGGCTTTTCCCGTTTTCTACTGCTTCAAATTTAACGACGACGGGACCTTTTTAAGAGTTTTAAAATCGGTCGGAATTTCCATAATCAATTCCTTACAGACCTTTTTCCTCAACGCCGATTTTATGAACATAAAGGACGCGGTAAGCGAATCGGGCGCCGTGGCTAAGTCCTGGGCGACGGCGTACACAACCTATTTCGCTGCGCTCTACGTCGCCGCGCCTTTTCTGACCTTCGCTTTCATTTTATCTTTCTTCAAGGACTTTCTGGCAAAGCTTAAATACGCTTTATATTCGGGCGCGGATATTTACGTATTGTCTGAAATCAACGAGCGTTCGCTTGCGCTTGCAAACGATATTCTGGAAAACGGCGGCAAGGGCAGAAAACTCGTCGTGTTTACCGACGTTTACGGCGAAGCGGAGGAGAATACCGCGGAGCTCATTGCCGAGGCAAAAAAGCTGGGCGCGGTGTGCCTTAAAAGCGATATAACCGAGTTGCGTCTGAAACGGGCGGATAAAAACCACAAGCGAAAATTTTATTTTATCGGCGAGAACGAGGACGAAAATCTGAAGCAGGCGCTCGAGCTTATCGACCGCTGCAAGGGTGTGAAAAATTACGACAATTACGATACGCAGTTTTTCGTATTCGCAAACAGCACCGAGAGCGAGGTTTTCCTCGACTCTATTGACAACGGCAATATGAAGGTGAGGAGAATAACCGAGTACCGCAACACAATTTTAAACACCCTGCGCAGCCATTCTATATTTAAGGACGCCGTGCAGAAGGGCGGTATAAAGCAAATCAATTTAGTGATAATCGGCATAGGCAATTACGGCGCGGAGCTTTTGAAAACCGTGTGCTGGCTCGGGCAGATGCCCGGTTACGAAGTAACCGTTCACGCCTTTGACAAGGATAACGCAGAAGAAAAATTCAAGGTTTCCGCTCCCGAATTTCTGGAGATGAGCGGTAAAAGAATTGACGGCGAACCTTATTACAATCTGGTTTTTCACAACAGTATCGATATTAAAAGCAGCGCGTTCTGCGACGAACTTTCAAAAATCGACGACGTGACTTCCGTTTACGTCGCCCTCGGAAACGACGAGCTGAATATAGAAACAGCGGTAAAGGTCAGAACGCTGTTCGGCCGCGCCAATATAAAATCCGAAAGTGCAATTCCGCCCGTTTACACGATAGTGTTCAACGCGGTTAAATCGGGCATTTTCAAACAGCGCGGCGGTCTGAAGAGTATGTCGGGCAAGGATTATAATATCGAATTTATCGACGGCATAGGCTCGCAGTTCAGGCTCGAAGTCATAGAGCAGACCGCGCTTGAAAAAGAGGGCTTAAATTGTCATCTTAAATGGTCAAAAACGAGCGAAGACATTGAAGAAGATAAGAAAAAATACGAAAAGTACGAGTATTACCGCAAATCCTCTATCGCCGAATCTGCGCATAAAGCGGCAATGATAGAGCTGGGGCTTTACGGGGTTGACGGCAACGGCAATGCCACCGAAGAAATCGCCGTTTGCGAGCATAACCGCTGGAGTGCCTATATGCGCGCCGAGGGTTACGTCTACGGCAAAAAGAAGGACGATATCGCAAATACGCACGGAGATTTAAAACCATATAAAAAACTCGGCGAAGAACAAAAGAAGGATTTCTTAGTCAAATCAGCATCTGATAAACAATAATCAGAACGCATAAAAAC
>JAIEAS010000332.1 GCA_029071285.1 Clostridia bacterium | reverse complement strand
GTTTACCGCAAGCTCGGCAAGGATTTTTCTGTTAAGGTTTACGCCTGCGTTCTTGAGTCCGTGCATAAACTTGGAATAGGAAAGACCGTTGATTCTTGCAGCCGCATTGATACGTGCAATCCAAAGGCTGCGCATATCGCGCTTACGGAGCTTTCTTCCGATGTAAGCATAGTTCAAAGACTTCATAACCGCCTGACGGGCGATTCTGTAAGACTTGGATTTATTGCCGAAATAGCCTTTTGCAAGGCGGAAAATCTTTCTACGCTTTTTTAAAGCGGTAACACTTCTTTTAATACGCATTGTGCCGTCCTCCTATTAACCTTTATAAGGAATCATTGCTTTTACGTTGGATTCCTGCGTAGTTGAAACAAGCGTATTCTGACGCAAATTTCTCTTTCTCTTTCTGTTCTTGGTTTCTGCTTTGTGGTTTTTGCCGCCGTGGGGTCTTTTAACTTTACCGGTTGCGGTAAGCCAAAAACGCTTTTTGCTGCCGCTGTGCGACTTCTGCTTAGGCATAATATTTATCCTCCAATGAAATAATTTACTGTTTTAAGATTTTGCGGGCGAGAGAACCATTATTATGTTTCTGCCCTCGGTAGCGGGTTTTTTGTCCTGCACCGCTTTGCCGCCGAGCCCCTCGAAAAAGTCTTCCATAACTTTTACGCCCTGATAAGCGCGGGCATTTTCACGCCCCTTCATACGAATGGAAACTTTGACTTTGTTGCCCGCCTCTAAAAATTTAAGGCACTGCTTGGTTCTGACAGCGATATCGCCTACGTCTATGGTCATAGAAAGGCGGATTTCCTTAATCTCGACAACGGTTTGATTTCTGCGATTTTCCTTTTCTTTTTTAGACTGCTCGTACTTGAATTTGGAGTAGTCCATAATTTTGCATACGGGGGGTACGGCGTTGGGAGAAATTTTTACCAAATCAAGCCCTTCGTCGTCGGCTATGCGCTGCGCTTCGCGGCTGGACATAACGCCCACCATTTCGCCGTCGCTGCCGATTAATCTGACCTCTTTATCGCGGATTGCTTCGTTGACCGAATATAAGTCCTTTATGATTTTTTACCTCACAAAATTTTTGCCCAAAAAAATCGGGCTGCATAGCAACCCAATATAATGCGAACGTAAAAAGCGTAAAACGCTTAATGTGACATTATGTGCCTTAAAGTATCCTGTAAGGCGAAAGGGTATGCCTTTGCTTAACAGAAATTATAATACCTTACAATAATTTATTTGTCAACCATTTAAAGGTAATTTTTAGAAAATAATCTTTTCGGCGTTTTCCTTTACAACCGTTTTTACAAAGTCCTTAAGCGATACGGTCTGCTTCTCTTCAATGCCGCGCTTGTTGACGTTGACCGTCTTATCCTCCGCTTCTTTGTCGCCGACGACCAAAACGTAAGGCACCTTTTCCATTTTTGCTTCACGGATTTTATAGCCGATTTTTTCGTTGCGTTTATCTATCTCGCAGCGGATTCCGCATTCGAGCAGTGCTTTGGAAACCTCTTCGGCATAGTCGAGCGTTCTGTCGGTGATAGGAAGGATTTTTACCTGAGTAGGGCACATCCAAAGAGGGAACGCGCCCGCATATTTTTCAATCAGGAAAGCAAGCGTTCTTTCATAGCAGCCGATTGAACTTCTGTGAATAACGTAAGGGTACTGCTTCGTTCCGTCGACGTCAATATACTGCATCTCGAAGCTTTCGCCCGCGGCAAAGTCAATCTGAATTGTAATCAGCGTATCTTCCTTGCCGTGCACGTTTTTAATCTGAACGTCAAGCTTGGGCCCGTAGAACGCCGCCTCGTCGTCGGCTTCAACGTAATCGATTCCTATATCGTCGAGAATGACTTTCATCATAGCTTCGGTGTTGTTCCAGGCCTCGTCGTTATCGATATACTTATCGGACTTCGATTTGCCGCGCTTAGAGAAACGGAAAGTTACGTCGTTTCTCATTCCCAACGCATCGAGAATGTAATAGGAAAGGTCGAGGCAGCGTTTAAACTCCTCTTCCACCTGCTCCTTCGTGCAGATAATATGACCGTCGGAAAGAGTGAACTGCCTTACTCTGATAAGTCCGTGCATTTCGCCCGAAGCTTCTTTTCTGAATTCGGTCGCTGTTTCTGAATATCTGCAGGGCAGATCCCTGTACGACTTTAAGCCGTTTTTGAAAATCTGATACTGGAACGGGCAGGTCATAGGACGGAGCGCCATAATTTCTTCGCCGTCCTTAGATTCGCCGTGTTCGTCAACCTCGCCCAAAATAAACATTTTGTCGCGGTAGTGCGCCCAGTGACCGGAAATTTTATACAAGTCCGACTTTGCCATATTAGGCGTCTTAGTTATCATAAAGCCGCGCTTCGCCTCTTCATCCTCGACAAAACGGGTTAAAATCTGCAAAATTTTAGCGCCCTTAGGCATTAAAATAGGCAATCCCTGACCGACCACGTCCGAGGTCATAAATATTCCGAGGTCGCGTCCGAGCTTGTTGTGGTCGCGTTTTTTAGCCTCTTCCGAAGCGACAAGATATTCCTCGAGCTGACTCTTCTTCTCAAACGCAGTGCCGTAAATTCTGGTAAGCATTTTGTTCTTTTCGTTGCCGCGCCAGTATGCGCCGGTAAGCGAAGTGAGTTTAAACGCTTTGATTTTTCCCGTCGAGGGCAAATGAGGTCCGCGGCAGAGGTCGGTGAAGCTGCCCTGCTTGTAGAACGATATAGTCTCGTTTTCGGGTAAATCTTCAATGAGCTCTATCTTGTAATTTTCATCAAACTTTTTCATAAGTTTAACGGCTTCCTTTCTGGAAAGTTCGAAACGCTCAATAGGGGTGTTGGCGTTTATTATTTTAAGCATTTCGCTTTCGATTTTGGCGAAGTCGTCAAGCGTTATGGGCGTATTGAAGTCAACGTCGTAATAGAAGCCGTTGTCTATCACTGGACCTATCGCCAATTTGCAAGTAGGGTAAATATTTTTCAACGCCTGTGCCAGAACGTGCGCGCAGGTATGGCGGTACACTTCAAGCCCCTCTTTATCTTTGAGCGTGACTATTTCCAACTTGTCGCCGCTATTTAATTTTGCCGACAGGTCGCATAGCTTGCCGTTTACCTTTGCGGCAACCGCCGAACGCGCCAAACCTTCGCTTATTTTAAGCGCAGCGTCCTGACAGGTTGCGCCGTCGTCAAGCTCGATACTTCCGTTTTTTAAAAAAATTTCCATATATATCTCCAAAAAAATATCCTTAAACAAAAACTTCAAGTCTTCGTTTAAGGACGCAATTTAATATGCGCGGTTCCACCTTAATTGCCACAGAATCCGTGACCTCTTTTAAGATACGCAAAAATCCGCAAAGTGGTTTCCCGTTACCCTTTAAATTATGCGGCTCACAGCATATGCCACACTCTCTGAAAATTTATCGGCGGTACTTGTCTTTATTTCTGCGTACAGATATATTATTACAATTATTTGTTTTTGTCAACAACTTTAAAACGGCTTTAGCCTTAAATTATTTGCCAACTTTAAAAGGATTATGTATAATTGTTATTAACTAAATTTCAGGAATAAAAACTATGGCTTACACTGATTTTACAGCAATTGAAAACAAGTGGAAAAAATATTGGGACGAAAATAAAACCTTCCATACCGACTTACACGACTTTTCAAAACCCAAATATTACGTTTTGGATATGTTCCCCTACCCCTCGGGCGCGGGACTGCACGTAGGTCATCCCGAAGGTTACACCGCAACCGACATCCTTGCGAGAATGAAAAGAATGCAGGGCTTCAACGTTTTGCATCCTATCGGTTTTGACAGCTTCGGTCTGCCTGCCGAACAGTTTGCCATAAAGACGGGCAACAACCCCGACGGGTTCACGCAGAAAAATATCAAGACCTTTACCGAACAGCTGAAAATGCTCGGGCTTTCATACGACTGGGACCAGACTATTTCAACCTGCGACCCCTCCTACTACAAGTGGACTCAGTGGATTTTCAAACAGCTTTGCAAGGAAGGACTTGCGCGCTATGAAGAAATGCCCGTCAACTGGTGTGAAGAACTCGGCACCGTTCTTGCCAACGACGAGATTATAGACGGCAAAAGCGAGCGCGGCGGCTATCCCGTCGTACGCAAAAATATGAAACAGTGGGTCATAGACATAAACAAATATGCCGAAAGACTTTTGGAAGGGCTTGACGGACTTGACTGGCAGGAACCTTCGAAAATTGCGCAGCGCAACTGGATAGGCAAATCAGAGGGTGCGAACGTAGTATTTAAAGTTGACGGTACGGATAAGACCTTTACCGTATTTACTACGCGCTGCGATACACTTTTCGGCGTAACTTACTGCGTGCTTGCGCCCGAGCATAAATTAGTCGACGAAATTACTACAACCGCTCAGCGCACCGAAGTTGAAAAATATAAAAAGATTTGTGCGAGCAAATCCGAGCTTGAACGCACCGATTTAAACAAAGATAAAACAGGCTGCTTTACGGGCGCGTATGCAATCAACCCCGCAAACGGCAGTAAAATCCCCGTGTACATTTCAGACTATGTTCTGACTTCTTACGGCACGGGCGCAATTATGGCAGTTCCCGCACACGACACCCGCGACTATGATTTTGCGAAGAAATTTAATCTGCCCATAATCCCCGTTCTCGAAGGCGGCGATGTTACGAAAGAAGCCTTCACTGGCGACGGCAAGCACATAAATTCCGACTTTTTGAACGGACTTGACAAAAAGCAGGCTATCGATAAAATGGCGGAATGGCTTGCCGAGCACGGCTGCGGCAAAAAAACAGTAACCTTTAAGTTGCGCGAGTGGATTTTTGCGCGTCAGAGATATTGGGGCGAACCGCTACCAGTCGTTCATCTTGATAACGGCAAAACTTATTTACTTGAGGACAGCGAGCTCCCCCTCGTTCTGCCCGAAATGGACGACTACAAGGCGAAGGGCGGCAACCCTCCTCTTGAAAACGCAAAAGACTGGGTAAACGTAAAAATCAGCGGTGTGAACGGAAAACGCGAAACTACTACAATGCCCGGTTCGGCAGGCTCGAGCTGGTACTTTTTAAGATATTGCGACCCGCATAACGACAAGAAATTTGCCGACTACGAGCTGTTGAAACACTGGCTGCCCGTCGACTTTTATATGGGCGGCAAGGAACACCTTGTAGGTCACCTTTTGTATTCGCGCTTCTGGAACAACTTCCTCTTTGACAAAGGATTGGTTCCCTATAAAGAGCCGTTCAAAAAGCTGTTCCATCAGGGAATGATTCTCGGCGAGGACGGCAACAAGATGTCAAAAAGTATGGGCAACGTTATTAACCCCAACGACATAGTTGCGGAATACGGCGCAGACGTTTTAAGAATGTACGAGATGTTTATGGGTCCCGTAGCCGATACCAAGCCCTGGAACACTTCAAACATCGAAGGCGTTAAAAAATTCGTTGACAGAATTCACAGACTGTACTTTGAATTGAACGCGATTTCCGACACGCCAAATCCCAACCTTGAAAAAATCTACAACCAAACGGTTAAAAAGGTTACCGAAGATTACGAGGCAATGAAAGTCAATACGGCAATTTCACAGATGATGATTTTCGTGAACGCCGTGTATAAGGAAATCAGCGACGGCGGAAGTTTTTCAAAGAGCTACGCTGAAGGACTGATTAAGCTTTTAAACCCCGTTATCCCCTTTATTACGGAAGAAATCTGGACAACGGTTTTGGGGCACAAAGGCACTATTGCTT
>JAIEAS010000331.1 GCA_029071285.1 Clostridia bacterium | reverse complement strand
CTTGACAAATATATGAGTTTATAATATAAGTTTTATATGAAAAAACTGTTGTCAATTGTCGTATACGGTCAGTCAGACGGCGAAAAAACCGATACTATTTACGACCAGATCGAGCTGATTTACGCCGACGGCGGACTGCAAAGCGCCATAAAACAGGCGAAAGGCAAATATATTTTAATAGAAGACCGCACCTTTCTGTTCAACGACGTTCAACCTTTTATGGAAGCGCTCGATACGGCAACTCAGGATATTATCCGTTTTAACGGCAGGAACGCGTATAAAAGCCATCTTTTTAAAGGCGTTGCGGACAAGGACGACTGTTTTGCATTTTGCACTTTTGCCGCCTTTAACGCAAAGACGGTCGGGTACTTCGAATATGCGCCCTTTACTTTTTCCGCGGCAGACTGGAATTACGACAAGGAAGAAAACCATTTGCTGCAAGTGTGCGGAGAGTTTAAGCGGGTTAAAGCCAAGCTTTCAAAAGAGGTATACTCCTTCACTTTCGATTTAATCTGCGATAAGCTGCTGCTCTTTTACCTCCACGCGCTTTTAGCCGTGCGCGCAAAAACAGTTTCAGCCGAACAGCTTTCGGAATTTGACAAAAATCTGAAAGACGAAATAGTTTTATACCTTGCTTTGGACAAGCGGTTTGACGGCGGAAAACTTTCAAAAATCCGTAAAAAGGGCTTTAAAATTTCATACTTTACGGCAAGACGATACAAAAAATTACTTAAAAATTAAGGACGCGAAATTCGCGTCCTTTTCTTTTTTATTAGTTCTTTACAGGAACAAGCTTTTCCTTGCCACCCATATAGGGACGGATAACTTCGGGAATAAACACGCTGCCGTCCGCCTGCAAATGATTTTCAAGGAATGCAATCAGCATTCTGGGCGGTGCGACTACAGTATTGTTGAGCGTGTGGGCAAACTCGTTTTTGCCCGTCTTTGAATTTTTGTATCTTATGCCGAGCCTTCTCGCCTGAGCGTCGGTGAGGTTCGAGCAGCTTCCCACTTCAAAATACTTTTTCTGACGGGGGCTCCACGCCTCTATGTCGCAGCTCTTGTATTTGAGGTCCGCCAAATCACCCGAGCAGCAGATAAGCTGTCTTACGGGAATTTGCATAGAAACGAAAAGCTCTACGGTGTAATTCCAGAGTTTTTCGTACCACGCGTCGCTCTCTTCGGGCTTGCAGATCACAATCATTTCCTGCTTTTCAAACTGGTGGATACGGTAAATTCCGCGCTCTTCAAGTCCGTGCGCACCCTTTTCTTTGCGGAAGCAGGGCGAATACGAAGTCAGCGTTTTAGGCAGCGACTGTTCGGGCAGAATTTCGCCCATAAACGAGCCTATCATAGAGTGCTCGGACGTACCGATAAGATACAGGTCCTCGCCCTCGATTTTGTACATCATACCGTCCATTTCTTCAAAGGACATAACGCCGGAAACAACCGCACTTCTTATCATATAGGGCGGAATGCAGTAGGTGAAGCCCTTATTAATCATAAAGTCGCGTGCGTAGGCAAGAACTGCGGAATGAAGTCTTGCAACGTCGCCTATAAGGTAATAGAAGCCGTTTCCGCTCGTACGGCGTGCGGCGTCTAAATCAATACCGCCGAGGCTTTCGAGTATATCGAGATGATAGGGCACTTCGAAGGGCTTTTCCATAGCTTCGAGGAAAACTTTGCCCTGAACGTTTTCGCTGTCGTCCTTGCCGACGGGAACGTCGTCTGCTATTATGTTGGGAATTGCCATCATATCGCTTTTGAGCTTTGCTTCAATCTGCTCGCTCTCCTGCTCAATTAGTGCAATTCTGTCGTTATTTTCTTTGGAAAGACGCTTTGCTTCCTCCGCCTCGTCCTTTTTGCCCTCGCGCATTAAAGTGCCGATACTTTTTGCAAGCACATTGCGCTGGGCGCGGCGTTCGTCGCCTTCCTGCTGAAGGGCGCGCTTTTTAGCGTCAAGTTCGATTACCTCGTCAACGAGGGGAAGTTTTTTGTCCTGAAACTTCTTTTTTATATTTGCTTTTACAAGTTCGGGATTTACCCTTATAAGACCTATATCTATCATTTAAGCATTTCCTCCGAAACAACAAATTTATTATACTTCAAACCGACGGCAATTGCAATTATTTAGCCTTAATATCTTGAAAAAATAAAAGCGCTGTGCTATAATATAT
>JAIEAS010000330.1 GCA_029071285.1 Clostridia bacterium | reverse complement strand
TGGTTGTGCTTATGATTATAATTTCCAACCTGATTAAGAGCCCTACGGGCAGAGCGATGATTGCAATGAAGAACAGCACGTCGGCTTCGCAGGCGTTCGGTATTTCGCTTATGAAGTACAGACTGCTCGCGTTTGTAATAGCAACTATATTTGCAGTGCTCGGCGGTCTTGCGTTTGCAATAAGCGGCAACTCGATTTCGCCCTCGTCGGAAGCGGAAACAAACCTAAAGCTTACTCTTTCGCTCAATATTCTGGGCGCGGTAATTATCGGCGGCTTTAAGTCGATATGGGGAGCATTTTTCGGGAGCTGCTTAGTATTCGGACTTAATAACTTATTCTCAATTATGTTACCCAACGACGTCTATAATACTTTGAACCCCTACATTAACCTGATAGTCGGCGTGCTTATTATAGTTGTCGTAATGTTCTTCCCCGGCGGACTTGCACAGCTTATGGGCGAGCTCAAGTTAAAAGTCAAAAAGTTAATAAGAAAGATAAAGGAGTCGAAGTATGGCAAAGATATCTGAATTCGGCTCTAAGCTAAAGAATAATATCGTAACGTTCTTCCCGCGGCTGAAGGCAAAGACGGTGGCAAAGGTTAACGGCTACAGAATACGCAGACTCGAAATGGCTACCGAAAAGCTGGACGTTAAGCTCGAACACAGGAACAAGAAGCGCGCGGCAAGGTTCGTGTCAAAGTGCGAAAAGGAGCTTCGCCCCGAATATAAGCGTACTCTGGACGTCGGCGTGGTAGCGGAAGAAAAGCTTCAAAGACAGCTTAAAAAATACGACCTTAAGCAATACTGGAAGCTGAGGGCGGTCAACCACGCGTATGCTAAAAAGCTGTTCCTCGAAGAGGGCGTGGAAGAGGCGAAGGCAAAGCACACGCAGGCGCTCGAAGATATAAACAAGGCGCGCGAAGAAAAGGTTGGAAAGCTTGAAGAGGCGCGCGGAAAATATCTTGCAAGCCACGCGAACGCCGAAGACCGCGAAACCGCTTTGACGGAATACAACAAGAAGCTTGAAGAGAAACAGGCGGAAGTGGACGCGCTTATCGTACAGCTTAAAGAAGAGCGCATAAGCCGCGTACAGGAACTGAAGGTTAAAAATGCGGAAAAGATAGCCAAAATCAAGGATACCGTTTCCGACTGCGAAGTTACCCTCGGAGAGGGAGTTATCCTCGACGTCAAAAATCTTTGTATGTATTTCGGCGGACTGCACGCAGTCGAAGATTTATCCTTCGACGTAAAGAAGGGTGAGATATTC
>JAIEAS010000033.1 GCA_029071285.1 Clostridia bacterium | reverse complement strand
CATAAATATCTTCAATTAATTGATTATTTTCCGAACTTGTCTGCACGCTTACGCTTTCGACCTTGAAATTGTCATCGATATATACTACGTTTACCTGACACTCACATTCTTCGGCGTATTTTTCGTATAAAAGTTTTTCCAGACTGCTGCTTTGATTTTTTGAATAAACGGTTGCAACGTATTCCGTATCGTAAATCGCTTCGCCCTTTGATGGAGCGCTTATTTTAAAAATTCCCGTTATAGGCTGGATAAGCACGAGTATGCACGCCATACGCATAACGAATACTATCGTCTTATTCAGTTTACCCTGAGGAATTATCAGCGAAATTATTACGGATAAAAATATTACGGCGGCAGCCGTCAAAAGATAGGTTTTCATATAAAACTGTTAGCTGAATTAATAATCAGCATAATAATGAGCGCATACATAAACGCCACAGTCAAAAGTCCGGCAATAAAGTATTCTATATCTTTGGAAAGGTCTGACAAAAGATTATACAGCGTATTCTCTCCTATCGGCTGCACAATGGCTCCCACAAGCTTTAATATTAATGAAAAAGCCGCCAGCAATATTATCGGACCTATAAGCTCAAACAACAGTAAAACCAATCCGCAAACACCGACCGAGCTTTTTATAAGGAGTCCGGCGGACGTCAGCATATCGAAACCGCTCGATAAAAAGTTTCCGACTATCGGCACCGAATTACTCACGGCGTATTTTGTTGCTTTAAATAATATACCGTCAAACAACGACGAGGCCGAACTCTGCGCGGTGATAAATATACTGAATACAGTTATCGTTATACCTATTACCCACTTCATTATGCTTTTAATAAGCGAGGTTACGCCGGTAAAGGACATCTGGGCATTCAGCTTTGACATAAAATTCAGCACAATAACCGTTATCGTCGCGGGAAATATGAAGCCGCTGATAATTTCGATCGCTCCGCCCGATAAAAAGATTGCGGACGGCTGGTAAATTGCCGCAGTGCTCGTTCCGCCGGTAAGTACGGTTAAAGTTGCAAGTATGGGCGTTATAATCTCAATTTGTCTTTTGACGTTGTTGATGCAGGATATGCAGTCGGAAACTATCCCGACAAGCATCGAGGCAAGCAATAAAATTATAAGTGAATAACATGCAAGGTGAACGATTTTTGAAGTCGATTTTCCGAGCAGATTACCCTCCGC
>JAIEAS010000329.1 GCA_029071285.1 Clostridia bacterium | reverse complement strand
ATTATAATGCAATCAATCTAAAACCATTAGATTATTCATGATAGCGGTTTGCGAAATCCCTCGACCGTGGGCAGATTGCCCGCAGAGGGGCGATTTCAAGCCTTAAACGAGGGGCAGAAAATGGTTGCAAAAGTTTCAGACGTAAAAACAGAGCAAAAAATCGAAATCGGCGATGTTCGTTTTCGCACCTTATGTGAACGCATAGCGGACGCGTCGAATATCTATGCCCAAATGAGAAGCGGACTTTTGCCCGCAAATGAAGAAACAAAAAGCTCCATGCGAAAGGTTGTGAAAACCCTTTGCATGGAGCTTAATGCTGTCGTCAATGATGATGAAGCAAAGGGGCGGGAATGAGGCGGGAGAAATAATCATGCCAATTATACCATTCGGAACAATCGATTATTATTATTTCTGTTGTTATGATTGCCGGAAAACAGCTATATTTCCCGACAAAAAACGCGCACGTAAAAACGGGTGGAAGATATCAATGATATCAATAATTAAAAAAGAATGTTATTGTCCGTCTTGCGCACCCAAGCACCAAAACACAAAAAAGATAAGAGAAAGAGGACAAACACGATGTTCAAAATTAAGAAACTGATACTTAAAACACTCGCAGTTCCTATGGTTGCAGCAATCATATTGGCAACCGTTTGCGCGTTGCCGGTTGAGGGGGAGACTTCCGCTCCCGAACAGGAAGCAGTCGAACAAGGCGGTTTTGTTTTATCGGACGTCAGCGGCGGCGCGGTGTCGCTTTCGAATGAAACAATCGCCCCGGAGGAATACGAGGCAAACGGAATCGCTGCGGAAGCCATTGCTGCCAAAACGCTTACATTAACATACAAAAGAGGCAACGACACCGTTCCGCTTTGGGATTGGACTGCCGATTGGGCAGAGGGCGCTTCGAGCACGTGGAAAAGCAAGGTTGTAACGAATTACATAACCGTTACGCCCACGTCAGACGGCGCGGCTACGGCAAAGGTGGAGTGTTTTCAACCATTTGGCGCAAAGATCGTGATTAAGTCGACGTTGCGGCAAGATACAAGTTATTCCGCTTCCATGACGTGTGATTATGTAAAACGGATTTCAAGCGTCTCCACGTCGACATATTCGAGCACAAAAAATTCCTATAACGCAGAATCGCTCAGGGTTGGGAAGTCGTCGGTTTACTTTGGAATTGATGTGACAGAAATAAAGTACACGGACGGGACGATAACTCCAACAATTTCAAATACCGCCACGGGACAGCTAACGATTCCGAGTGATTTAATTGACCCTTACTTAATAAACATCGGGCACGTATCCCAGCCGATTAGTTCGACGGTAAGTTTTCAAATGAGCGTAATGAAGTCATCTTCAGGGTATGCCATAAGATATTCTTCCGAATCAAAATTTTTCCTAAATTTCTTTCGGGCATATAGCGAGAGCAATATGGACAGTCTCATAAGCTCATTCCGTTCTGGATTCAATTACTACACCTATCAAAAAGGGCATGCGCCTTATGCAGAATTTTCCGTAACATTCAAGGGCGAATATGACGGCAAAGTGTATTGGCAGTATACAGTATCGAGATCTATTTATCTTGACGTAGAGAGCGCATAAATTTTTCGCGATAAATGTTAAATACTTGTTCCCTATAAGGGAACTCTATGCCGAAAAGGTTTTCGCGGGAGTTCGATTCTCCCGGTCGGCGCCCCCTATAAATTCCCATGGACGGTAGGGCGCCCATGGGAACGATATGCCGATTACGGACACGGAAGGTTCGACTCCTCCAATCGGCAATTATCTCCCAAATATTCCTGCGGGCGATTGGCAATCGCCTGTGGGAATTACGGGAGGACAAGCAACAAACCCGAAAGGGCAAAAATATATGGGAGATAAAAAATAATGACGAAGCCTCAAAAGACAGCAATCAAGGGCTATGTAACGGTAGTGAACGCATTGTCCAAAAGTGCAGAAAAACTCCGCGCTGAAATCGAGAAGAAAAGTATCGATTTACATACGCGCGCATTCGGGCGCATGGAGAGCGAACCCGAAGAAGAAATCAACCCGCTGAATCGGTCGGCGGAAATTCTTTTACGTGTGGCTGACGAGCTGGAAGAAGTGAAGTCCTATTTGAATGCATCCATTGGAATCATGCAGACAAATCTGCAAAAGCCTACCGTAACGATATGAATGCGATATTGAAATATCCGGGCGGGAAGTGGCGAATTGCTGAATGGATCATCTCTCACTTTCCCCCGCACAAAGTATATTGCGAACCTTTCTTCGGCAGCGGTGCGGTGTTCTTTACAAAATCTGCGTGCAATATCGAAACAATTAACGACGTTGACGGTAACGTGGTAAATTTGTTTCGCGTATGCCGGGATAATCCCGCCGAGCTCGCGCGGGCGTTGGAGTTTACGCCGTGGTCGCGGGAGGAATATGTAAACTGTGCAGAATTAAAAATAAACGATCCCATAGAGCGGGCGCGAAGAACTGTTGTGCGGTTTCATCAATCATTCGGTACAGACAACCATTCAAAGAAAAGTTGGCGAAATGTGCAAAAATACAAC
>JAIEAS010000328.1 GCA_029071285.1 Clostridia bacterium | reverse complement strand
ACCATACGCTCATTTTAAGTGCTTTGCTTCTGGATTGCTTCGCTTCGCTCGCAATGACGGATTGAGCGTTGCGCTTGGTCTTGCTATGCAAGCGGTACGACAAAATTACAGTAAAAAAGAGGCAGACGGTTGTCTGTCTCTTTTTTAATATCGTTTATTTTATTGATTATCGTTATCTTTTATATCTTCCGCGGGTTCGGATATCTCCGCACTTTCGTCCGTGGGCTGCGCACTTTCTGCGGGCGGTTCGCCGCCGCCCTCGATTTGCGCAACCTTTCTCCGCCTTTTGAAAATACTGCTGCGGAACAGAGCCACGTTCAGTGCGACGCCGTACACTACGACTATCGCAAGGGTTATACACGACTCTGCCATACCCTTTGCCGCATATTCGGCAAGGAACATAAGCGGTACTCCGAGCACCATTGCGGGCAGGTTCTGGAAAACCAGATTTTCGCTTGCGGGCGTCTTATAGCTTCCGTCGATTTCGCGGAGCAGTATCATACCCGTGCTCGCCGTGCCCGTAAGCATACCGAACATTGCCAAAAACTGCTCGTGCCTGTATGCGGGGAAAAGACGTTTGCAGACGAAGAAAACGTAAAGAAAAGTGCCTACGCCGCCCAGAACCGCAAGAATTACGAGCACCCACCAGTGGTTGTTTAAAAGCGGTATCTGAATTGCGGCAACGCCCGCAACTATCATCATATCGAATGCAAAGCCGCCTATTCGCGCCATCATGAAGTTGTTGACTATCTTTTTCTTTATGATGCCCTTGTTTTCGAGCTTGTTTATAACAGCCTTTACGGGAATGGTCAGAAGTACGCCTATAAGGAAATTGAAGCCGAAAAGTACATTCTTTAAAAAGGGAATTAACGTGCCCAAGCCCCACATAATGAGGTAGGATACGGCGTAGATTGCAAACACTATCGCAACCTGCACTGTGAACTTGTCCAAAGAGGCAACGTGAGGGATTTCGTTTTCGTCCTCGTAATCCGACAGGGTATTTTTCTCATCTTCGCTTTTAACTTTGACGATACCCTTGCGGCGCAGTACGTTTATATATATTACGCCGACGATACACGCGACCAAAAAGCCCATTGCAGCAATGGTAAGACCGAAGTTGCCGCCGCCTTCCATGCCGTATTCGGGTTTGGAGAAGATATTTCCGTAATTGAGCGCCTGCCCGGTACCCTGACCGAAGCCGAAGGCAAGCAGTATGCCAGACGCGTCGATAAGCCCCGAAACGTGTAAAAGTTCGACGCACAGAAGAGTTACGACAAGACCGATGATTACCTGCACGAAATAGCCGCTTACCGTCGTAATGCCGGTATTCACCACTTCGCCCACTCTCTGCTTTGTAAGCTTCTTTTTGTTGGTGCGCATACCCATAGCGATAAAACCTATGCCGAGGCAATGATACGTGATAATTTCGAGTAAATTCATGCCCGGGTGCATATCGGCCTCCGCCTTCGGATATAACAAATCGAAAAGATACCTATGGTCTACGCAGTAGTAAACTACCGTCGAAATTATAAGCAGAATGATGCCGCCCAGAACCGAGCTGGGAATAAGCGACTTGTTCAAAAAGGGAATAAATCTCTTTAAGATATTCGTAAGCAGCAACGCCGCCAACAGAATGGCGATTAGTATTACAAACGCCCATGTGCTGAATGCCGATGAATCCATTTTTAATTCTCCTTTATTTGCCCGTTTATCTGCCTTATGCCGTCAAAAATATGAACGTATTTTATTGCGCAGAAACGCTTGTTGCCTTTAACCTGCAAAATTTTATCTTTGTAATAAAAATTGAACTTCTTTTTGCCGACCATTGTCAGTGCCGTGATTTCATCAAGCGGAAAAACCTGTTCGCGCCTGCCGTCTGAAATTGCGAGCTTGTCCTTATCGATATAAACTCTGTCGCCGTCAAGCTTTTTCTTGCTTTTGAATTTAACGCTTTCGCGGAACAGAATACCGCCGTCCTCTACCCGCAAGCCCTCCGAAACGGCTTTTACGATTTCTTCCTTCTCCCACCCGTACCACTCGTTAATCCGTTCGAAGCCGGCGACCGCAGGACTTATGGCAAGCTTTTCGGTGTAAGCCGCCTCGGTGCCGCAATTTTTGCATTTAAACTTGTATTTGTGCGAAACGATTGTTGAAACGCCGCGGCAGACGGGGCAAAGATACAGCGCCCGCTCGATGTATTCCGCCCGCCTTTTGCTGCGGAATGAAATCCCCGAGTCCGCGTCGTTGACGTTGAGCCCGTCCTTAATTAAATCAAAAAGCTGTTCGTTGGTAAGCTCGGCAAGCTCTTCTACGGAAACTACTTTGCGCACTTCGCCCGAGCATTTGCCTTTTCTTATCGAGTGTCCCCAGCGCGGGTCGGTTCCGTATCCGCCGCGTATATTGTAGATTACGAGGGGCACTTTGAGCGACTTTGCAAGCTTTGCAATCGCGTCGGTCATCTCCCACTGTCCGCCCGAAACGGTGCGGTTTCCTTCGGGGAAAATTCCTACGGCGCCGCCTTCTCTGATTACTCTGAGAACCCCCATCATTGCGGCTACGTCGCGCACGGACTTACTCTTCGGAATGGGAGCAACCAGATAATTTATAAGGGGTGAAACTTTGAGATTGAACAAATCGTCGGACGCGACGAAGTATATCGGAAACCTGAACGACAGCGAAAGCAAAAACGGGTCCATAGTCGTCTGATGGTTTGAAATTATCAGATACGCGCCCTTTTTTAATCCGCCGGGGCGGGCTTTAAAGTTGTATCTCAGTCTGAAATAAAGCCGCATTACGGGGCGCAAAAAGGCGAATACCCTTGCGTGCCTGCGCTTGGTCCAGACTGTTTTTTTCTTTCCTTTCAAAGCTGCCTCTTTATCTTTAATGTAATAATTATAACGGTATGCGCCCGAAAAGTCAATTCATATCGTAATTAACTTCGGGCGCGTTCATTCTTTATTCTATTGCTTTAAGGCTTTCGTTCATATCCACCTTTACTATCTTTCTGCGCAGCACAAGCGCCACAAGCCCCGTAAAAAGCATAACTATAAGCGGGGTTAAAAGCCACCAGAACCACGTTATGCCCGCCAGAGTGCCGTAGCCCATTGTGCCGAACACGAGCAGGTTTAAAAGGCAGGACAGCGGATAGCCGAACAGCACGCCTATAAAGGAATTGATAAATATCTCGCGGTAGATATATCCCGTAACTTCGCCGTTCTGATAGCCGAGAACCATCAGGGTTGCAATTTCGCGGTTGCGCTCGCTTATGTTTATATTCGTGAGGGTGTAAATAACCACCACGTTTAAAAGCCCCGCGAACACGATAACCAGCGCCGCGATTCCCATAATCGCGCCAGAACCGAAGTCGTGGAAAATACACAAATCGAGAAGCGCTAAGCCCACGAGCACGAGCGCCGTCGAGAACGCCACCGCCGCCACCGTCATTAAAAATCTGCTTTTAAAGCGCAGAACGTTTCTGACCGTCGATTTATATCTGAACGGAAGTCTTTTCCAAAGGAAGGGGATTTTTTCGAGTATTACCTTTTTACCCGCTTTGGGCGGCTTGGGTCTTAATAGCTCCGCAGGGCGTTCGCTCGTCATTTTAAAGCCCGAAATCGCCGTAGCGAGCAACGTGCCCAAAACTATCACAGTTACGGTTATCACGTAAAATACCATTGCAACGTGAAGCGAAATGGGCGGCATACTGAAGCTGTAATTGAAAATGAAATAAATAAGCCGCGTTAAGCCTAAGCCTACGAAGTACGCACCGAAGCCGCCTATGCCCGTTGCAATCAGCGCAAACAGCAGGTACTTGCTCACTATGCTTATCGGCGAATATCCAAGCGTTTTAAGGCAGGCGGTCTGCGAACGCTCTTCGTCTAAAAGCCTCGTCATCGTGGAAAACACGACGAGCGCGGTTACGAGCAGGAAGGCAACCATAATAACGTAGCCTATATCCGCAACCTTGGCGCCGTAGGAATACAGGGATTGGAAAGAATAGTTGTCGTACAGCGTCAGAACCTTTATACCGTCTGTCTGCGCCGCCGCGCACTTCGCATTTACGAACGACTTGTAAGCGCTTGAAAAAGCCGAAAAGGTGTTTCTGTTTTCCACCGCAACGTACATAGCGTTGTCTGGCAGAAACTCCGCTCCCGTCAGGGGATGCGCAATTAAACTTTTAGGAATATAAAGTATGTTTTCAAGCACGTCCAGATTTTTTGTCGCCGCTGTCGTATCGGGCGTGCCGTCAAGCTCCGCGTAATCGCTCGGCTCGCCGTCAAGCGCGAAGGTCAAAGGGCTTTGAACGACTGCCGCGACTTCAACCTTCAGATTAAGCATACCCAAAAGCGGCTGCGGCAGCACGCCCTGCAGCAAAGCGCCGAGGTCTGCCTCTTCGCCGAGCGTATAGCCGTTTATAACGTTGTCCGAGCGCTCCGCGTAAATTTTGTGCGCGTCGTTCTGCTTTTCGCCCTCGATAAAAGTCGGGGCGTTCACCGTCCAGTTTTCAAAATCGAGAAAATACAGCCGTACCGAGCGCTTTTCGCCCGTATGCACGTCGAGCTGAAAACCGAGGTCGTACTCGCTCTTTTCGCCGAAACAGCTCTTCAAATTTTCAACCGTCTGCTGCGTAAATCCGCTCTCGGAAGTCGAGCGCACGATAAAGTCGCTTACGTTCTGCTTTTTGTAGTAGTCGGTAAGCGATGAGTTTATTTTGTCCTGCGCCGAACCGATTCCCGAAATAAAACCTATGGAAATAAGCACCATAAACACGAGCGACAAAAACCTCATAAGGTGCTTTCTGAACATTCGCGCAAGAGTTTTTAAGTAAGTTTTCATTACCACTCAATCTCCTCTATCGGCACGGGACGTTCGTTTTTTTCTATGCGCTCTATCTCGCCGCTCTTTATGTAAATGACTTTATCCGCCATATCCTTTAACGCGGAATTGTGGGTTACGACGATAACCAGCCTCTTCTGCTGGCGCGAAACGTCGTATAAAAGCTTTAATATCTTTTTACCCGTGTTGTAGTCGAGCGCGCCCGTGGGCTCGTCGCACAGAAGCAGCTTCGGGTTTTTTGCTATTGCGCGGGCGATTGAAACGCGCTGCTGCTCGCCGCCCGAAAGCTGTGCGGGAAAGTTTGCAAGCCTTTCGCCGAGCCCGACTTCGCGCAGAACGTCCTCGGGCTTTAAATGGTTTTTGCAGATTTCCACGGCAATTTCAACGTTTTCCAAAGCCGTTAAGTTGGGCATAAGGTTGTAAAACTGAAACACGAACCCGACGTCGCTGCGGCGGTATTCGGTAAGTCCGCGTTTGTTTAAGCCGGTAATCACCTTGCCGTCAAGCGATATTTCGCCGCCCGTGGCGTTATCCATTCCGCCCAGAAGATTTAAAAGGGTGGTTTTACCCGCGCCCGAGCTTCCTAAAACCACGGCAAAATCGCCGTCCTCAAGCTCGAACGAAACCTCTTTCAGCGCGTTGACCTTAACCGAACCAGCCGAGTATTCTTTACTTACGTTTGTCAGAGTCAAATAGCCCATTACCTGCTCCCTCTCTCAAAATGCCGCTTGACAACCGGCATAAATTATGATATGTTTATTTTACCGACAACGTGTTTAACTGTCAACAGACAATCTTTTTATGAACGTCGTGTTTACAACGGTTCAAGGGTGTGTTGTCGGTTTTGCGACAATTCCAGAAAAAAAATTTTTGTCGGAAAAAGGGATTTTTTATGCAGGAAAACAGAAGAGTACGAATGACCAAGCGGTGTATGAAGGATGCGCTTTTGGAACTTCTTGAAAACGCTCCGCTGAATAAAATCAGCGTAACGGACGTATGTATTGCGGCGGACGTGAACCGCTCCACCTTTTACTCCTATTACAACGATATAGACGAGTTGCTCACCGAAATCGAAACCGAGGTTCTCGAACAGATTCCCGTAAACGTGAACCCCGAGGATATCGATTACGAGGGAAACTTTTTGGACAAGCTTGAAATATTTTTCAACTACATTCAGTCGAACGAAAAGATTTTCAGAATACTTATGATTAAATCGGGCGAGCATGGCTTCAACACAAAGGTTACGTCGTTTATACTTGAGCACTACAAAAACGCAACCCTGATAGACAACGAATTGTTATCCAGGTACGGCTGTATTTACTGTATCAGTGGCGTTATCGGTATGGTTAAAGAGTGGATTCAGGACAGGTTCCCCATCAATTACAAGCAATTTGCAAAGCTCGTATTGCAAATGTCAATTCAGGCAATAGAGATTGAAAACTAAAAATAACAAACTAAATAAAAGGCAATATTTAATGAAAGCGCGGTTGCTATAAGC
>JAIEAS010000327.1 GCA_029071285.1 Clostridia bacterium | reverse complement strand
GATAAAAAACGGTATAGGCGCGCCGAGCATGTGTCCCATTGAAATGTATAAAAGTGGCACTAAAAGGCAGACGGACACTATCAATCTGACAAGCGTAAATTTTCCGCTCTTTTTATTTTCCTGCGGCTTCTGACCTTCGGCAAAAATTCCGTAGCCGAGCGATTTAACCGTATCCGTAATAACGTCGTCGGAAACAAGGCTTTCGTCAAATTCAACCCTCATGGACTTTGCCATCAGGCTGACTTCGCAAACGCTTACTCCCTCGAGTCTGGAAACGGATTTTTCTATGCCCGACGAACAAGCCGAACAGGTCATTCCCGTTATGTCGTATTTTTTAATCAATATATTGCTCCGTATTATTTTCGTTAAAGATAGCTTACTATTTCATCTAAGGTTTTCGAAGCGTAATGTCCGTTTGCCGGTTTGCAGCCGTCTACGGGATAGCCTATCGGCAACAGCGCAATCACCTGCTCGTTTTCGGGAAGATTGAATGCGCGTGAAACCAAATCGGGATCAAAGTAACCGACCCAACACGAACCTATTCCAAGCTCCCAGGCCTGCAGCATCATATGTGTACAGACGATTGAACAGTCTATTTCACCGGTATGGTATTTATCGGTTAGCGGACTTTTCCATTCCTTGTTTCTGTCCGCAGTAATCATAATTACTGTTTTTGCCCCGAAAACGAATTTAGATACTTTTTTCAATTTTTCAATCGCGCTTTCGCTCTGCAAAACGTAAATTTTCTGAGGCTGGTTGTTGCACGCCGTGGGCGCAAGCCTCGCCGCTTCTAAAATAATTTCAAGTTTTTCATTCTCTACCTTTTTGTCCGAGAACGAGCGCACCGAATAGCGCGACTTTACCAAGTCTGAAAAGTTCATTAAAAATCTCCTGAATAAATTTATTGACAAAAGCTTTTGTATGACACTATAATAACATAGGCTTTCATTTTGTCAAGAACACACTTTAAAGTGCCATACTTCCCTTTTGGAAAGCAAGGAGTTTACTATGAATAACGAACAGCTAAAAGCATGCAGTTGCCCGTTGGACGCAACGTTAGCCGTAATCGGCGGAAAATACAAAATCGATATAATATACTACCTGTTCGGCAGAACTCTGCGGTACAGCGAACTCGCAAAACTTGTAGGCGCAACCCCTAAAATGCTTGCGGAACAATTGAAAGAGCTTGAAAAAGACGGAATTATTAACAGAGTTCTATATCCCGTTGTTCCGCCGAAAACGGAATATTCCCTTACCCCGCTCGGCGAACAGTTGCGCGCTACTTTGCTTGAAATGTACGTATTCGGTCAAAAATTGTACGCGCTTGGAAACGTTAAACCGAAATGCGGCGCCGCCGAAGATTTGGCAAGATTGCAAGCTATTTAATATTGTTTTAATGTATAGAGCCTAATTCCTATATTGCCAATAGGAATTAGGCTTTGTTTGTTTTAAAATTTTACCGCGGTTATTCAATACAGTTTTTCAAAAAAATAATTTTCGTTCAGCACGTTTTCAATGCTTTTACCCGAGCCGAGCGCAAGCAGAACTTTTGCGGTAGCCATTTCAAAGCTTATGTCGTACGCCGTTATGCACATATCGGCAAGCCCTACCGCACTGCCGTACGTTCTTGCACGGCTGTCGATGGGAGCGATAACTACCTCTATCCCGAGTTCTTTGCAGTAATTTAAAAAGTTGACGAAGTTCGCCTCTTTACCCTTCGTGCAGACGGTGCCGCTGTGGTACAGCTGAACCATAACTGCCTTGGGCTTTATTTCGGTAAACCTGTAAAAGTCAAAGTTGAGCAACGAGTGCGCCTGAATAGTTACCATATCCATGCACAGCTGCTGCGCTTCGCAAGGCTTTCTGTTTTGTTTTAAAAGTTTAATTTCGGGATTGAGCGGGTCGGTGTTATATACGAATTTCCCGTCCGAAATTTCGCCGAAATGCACTTTTAAAATACTGTCGTACTCACCGCTTATCTGCGTAGCCGCGGTCAAACGGCTTGCAAGGTGAATTTTGCAATTTTCACCGTGGTTTGTAAACGATACGAAAACTCCGCCGTAGTCCGCGCTTTGGATAAACGAAACCGCGCCCGCGAAATTTTCAAGTCCTCTGCTTCTGTTGTCGTCAAGCGGATAGAGCGCGGAAACGAACACGACGGGAATTTTTATATCACAGAACAGCTG
>JAIEAS010000326.1:1449-2358 GCA_029071285.1 Clostridia bacterium | reverse complement strand
CCCTTTTTTTTTTAAATTCGCTTAAAAATATATAATGTTTTCTCTCCTCCGCTCTAATTTACATGCAAAAAACGCAAAAAAGCGGCGCGGACAGACCGTCCGCGCCCCCTTCGTCATTGCGAGGGAGCAACGCTCCCGCGGCAATCCAGACTGTACGCTCATTTTAAGTACTTTGCTTCTGGATTGCTTCGCTTTGCTCGCAATGACGGGTGTGAGGGTGATATTATGGTATCACCCCCAACAACAAAGCCCCGCGCACTTTGTGCGCGGGGCTGTTTAAGTTTGATTTGAAAACTTACTTCTTCATTGACTCGATTTGCTTAGCAACTTCGTCCTGTAAGTTTTCGCTCTTCTTTTCGATGCCTTCGCCCATTTCAAAACGAACGAACTTAGCAACCGTAAACTTGTTGCCGATAACCTGCGAAACCTTCTGGCTGTCGTCCTTTACGAAGGGCTGCTCTAACAGGCAGTTTTCCTGATAGTATTTGCCCATTTTGCCGGCAACGATTTTTTCAAGAATTTCCTTGGGCTTGTTCTTGTTCTTTTCGTCGTTCTGCATCTGAACGAGCATAATTTCCTTTTCCTTGTCCAGAACCTCGGCGGGAACGTCGCCGCTTGCAATATAGTAAGGCTTTGAAGCCGCAATCTGCAAAGCTACGTCGTGCAAGGTTTCCTCGGAGCCAGCCTTGAAGTCAACCGCTTCAACCATAACGCCGACCTTGCCGCCCATGTGGATATAAGTTTCAATCTTGCCCTTGGTCTGGAAAATTTCAAATCTGCGGATAGAAATTTTTTCGCCGATAACCGCGGTTGCGTTGGTGATGTAATCCTTAACCGTTTCGTTGCCGAGCTTGCAAGCGTTGAGCGCTTCAACGTCTGCGGGCTTGTTTTCGGCAACTACCTTTGCAA
>JAIEAS010000326.1:0-1439 GCA_029071285.1 Clostridia bacterium | reverse complement strand
TTGCAACGGAGTTTACGATATCGTGGAACTTGTCGCCGCGGGAAACGAAGTCGCTCTCGCAGTTAATTTCCAAAAGAACGCCGGTGCCGCACTTTTCGCAAACGTACGCGCCGACAACGCCTTCCGCCGCGATTCTGCCTTCCTTTTTAACCGCTTTTGCAATGCCGCGCTCTCTCAAAAGCTCGGCTGCCTTTTCCATATCGCCGTCGGCGTCGGTCAACGCCTTTTTGCAATCCAACATACCCGCGCCGCTCTTGTCGCGGAGAGTCATAACGTCTTTTGCCGTGAATGCCATAAATTTATTTCTCCTTACTCTGCTTTCTTCGTGGTCTTTTTTGCGGTAGTCTTTTTAGCGGGCTTTTCCTCTGCGGGAGCCTCGGTTACTTCTTCTTTAACCGCTTTTTTGGTTGTCTTTTTAGCAGGCTTTTCTTCAACTGCGGGCTCTTCCGCAACTTCTTCCTTTACTGCCTTTTTGGTTGTCTTTTTAACGGGCTTCTCTTCAACGGGAGCCTCGGTTTCTTCAACTTTTTTAACCGTCTTTTTAACGGGTTTTTCTTCAACGACGGGTTCTTCGGCCGCAACTACTTCTTCGATAGAGGTAGGTTCGTCGTCGTCCTCGGGAACTACGTACGCCTCGCCCTGGTTAGCCTCGATAACGGCGTTGGCGATTACCGAAGAGATAAGTTTTACGGCGCGGATTGCGTCGTCGTTGCCGGGGATTACGCAGTCGATTAAATCGGGGTCGCAGTTGGTGTCTGTGATTGCCACGATGGGAATATTAAGCTTTCTTGCTTCCTTAACGGCGATGTCTTCGTTGTGGGGGTCAACCACGAACATTACGCCGGGGAGCTTCGTCATATCTCTGATACCGTTGAGGTTGGTCTGCAATTTGCCCATTTCTTCTTTGAGCTTTGCAACTTCCTTTTTGGGCAGAAGGTCGAACTCGCCCGAAAGTTCCATTTTTTCAAGCTTGACCATTCTGTCGATACGCGAACGGATAGTCTTGAAGTTGGTGAGCGTGCCGCCCAGCCAGCGCGAATTTACGTAGTACATTCCGCAGCGCTCTGCTTCTTCCTTAACGGCGTCCTGAGCCTGCTTTTTGGTTCCGACGAAAAGAACGGTTTTGCCGTCTTTAACCGCTTCGCAAACGTATCTGTAAGCGTCTTCGATAAGTCCTACGGTAATCTGCAAGTCGATAATATGAATGTCGTTGCGCGCCGCATAAATGTACTTGCCCATTTTGGGGTTCCATTTTCTCGTCTGGTGCCCGAAGTGTACGCCCGCTTCGAGCAGCTGTTTCATTGATATAACCGCCATTTTAAATTCCTCCGTTTAACCTCCCCGAAAACGCGGTTTATAAGGCGCTTATTACGGCATTGAAAGATTTTACCGTCACGGGGCGCCCGCTTTTCGGGTGTGAATTTTTTATAGCTTTGATA
>JAIEAS010000325.1 GCA_029071285.1 Clostridia bacterium | reverse complement strand
CTATTAATATTACCGCAGGAAAATTACATAAAAAACAGACTGCGAACGCGGTCTGTTTTTTATGATTGATTTGTGATTTTGTTATCACTTGCAGAATGCAAGGCAGGCTTTGTACAGCGAGTAAATATCAGCCTTTGAAATCAGCTCGTAAGGCGCGTGCATAGAGAGCACGGGAACGCCCACGTCAACGGTGTCTATGCCTAAATTTGCAATAAACATTGCAACCGTGCCGCCGCCGCCGATATCGATTGCGCCGAGCTCGCCCGTCTGCCAGATAACGCCGTCCTTATCGAAGACGTCGCGGATATAACCCATATACTCCGCGTCCGCGTCGTTTGAAGACGACTTGCCGCGCGCGCCGGTGTATTTGGATACAGCCGCGCCGCAGTTTATAAATGTCGTGTTGCGCTTTTCATACGAGGACGCGTAAGCGGGATCGTAACCTGCCGTAACGTCAGCGGAAATGCACTTTGAATTGTATCTTACTTCGATGGGGTTCACGCCGAAGGAATTTGCGATAGTGTCTATTACGTCGCAGATAACTTTTGACTGCATACCCGTTGTTCCGTTGCTGCCCACTTCTTCCTTATCGGCGAAAACCGCAACTATAGTTCTGTCCGACTTGCTGTCGAAAATGGCTTTCATTTCGGGGTATGCGCAAACCTTGTCGTCGTGACCGTAAGCGGAAATAAGCGCCTTGTCGAAGCCGACGTCGCGCGCCTTCCCCGCGGGAACGAAGCAAAGCTCCGAGCACTGGAAATCAACTTCCGTAATGCCGTATTTTTTATTTAAAAGAGTTAAAACCGCGGTCTTTACGCTCTCTTTGTCCTCTTCGTCGGAAACTTGGGGAAGTCCGCCGATTATCGCATTGAGGCTTTCGGCGTCAACCGCCTTGTTCATAGGCTTTGTAACCTGCTCTGCCGCAAGGTGGGGCAGAAGGTCGGTTATATAGAAAATAGGGTCGTCCTCTTCCTCGCCGACGCACACGTCCTTTTTAACTCCGCCGGGGAGCATAACCACGCCGTGCAGCGCGAGGGGCATTGCCGTCCACTGGTATTTTTTAATACCGCCGTAGTAGTGCGTTTTCAAATAGCAAAGGCCCGAATCCTCGAACACGGGGTTGGGTTTTAAATCGAGGCGGGGCGAGTCGACGTGCGCAACCATAATTCTTACGCCGTCCTTTGAAACGTCCTTTTTACCAACTTTGATGAGGAAAATATTTTTGCCGCGGTTGACGAAATATCTCTTGTCGCCCGCTTTCAGTTTTTCGGAAAAGCTGAACGGTTTGAAGCCGTTTTCTTCGGCAAGCACCTTTGCGGTAACCGATGCGTCGCGCTCGGTTTTGGAATTGTCCAAAAACTTTTTGTAGCCCTCGGCAAATTCGTAAATCTTTTCAAGCTCTTTGCCGTCCGCTTCTTTATAAACGTTTTTACGCGTATACTTTAAATCCATAATTTCTCCTTTTCGTCTGAAATTTTTTTTACTTTTAAAGTATAGCACACCTTTTGATTATTTACAATCAAATTAAATTTTTTTTCAAAAATATTTAAAAACCCGAGCTATCCTATTTACTAATTATTATATATGGTGTATAATTAACCTATATAATTGTGTTTCGGACGAAGTATGAAAAACGGTCACTCGGCGGCAAAAAAAATTGCGACGCTTGCAATTTTTACCGCGCTCAGCCTTATAGCGTTTATAATCGAAAACCAGTTCCCTCCCCTCTTTTTTCCGGGGGCGAGAATGGGACTTGCAAATATATTTTCGTTTGCCGCGCTTATAATGTACTCGCCGCTTGAAGCGTTTATAGTAATCGCTATCCGCACGGGACTCGGCGCGGTGTACGCGGGCAACCTTTCCGCAATTTTATACTCCTTTACGGGCGGCGTGGTTTCTATGGCGGTATCGTCAATTCTTATATACGTAGTCCATCCGCGCGTTTCGGTTATGGCGGTATCCATTGCCGCGGCGGTGTTCCACAATATTACGCAGAATATCGTGTTCGTGATACTTTCGGGCACGACGCTCACTTTCGGATATATGCCCTATCTTATTCTTATAGGAATTGTTTCGGGCGCGATTGTAGGCGGAGTTATTATGCTTATTTTCAAAAAAGTGCCTATGAGCGTTTTTGAAAAGGCAATTTATAAAAAGAGGGTTTAGTTTGCCGCAAGGCAATTTAAATAAGTTTATCAAAAATAATTAAGGAGAGAAATTTTCAGTGAAAGCAGTAAAAGGAAAATACTACTTCGGCGGCATACACGTGAAAGATATGAAGCATATCTCAAAAGACGCCGCGTCCGAAGTTATGCCCGACCCTGAAACGGTTGCAATTTCCTGTTCGCAGTCACTCGGCAAACCCGCAGTACCTTGCGTGGAAGCGGGACAAGCCGTGAAAGCGGGACAGATTATTGCAAAAGCCGACGGTGCTGTTTCCTCTGACGTTTTTGCGAGTATCGCGGGAACGGTCACGGAAATCAAGGACCTGCAAGGCACGGGCGGCGCGGACGAGAAGTATATTTTCATTAAACGCGGCGAAAAAGCCGAAACGGAGTTTTTAAAAC
>JAIEAS010000324.1 GCA_029071285.1 Clostridia bacterium | reverse complement strand
GTTAATCGTCGGGGGAATCGTCGTCTGGATTATGGTCGGCAACGTAAAACCGCCCGAGGTTCTGCACATAAAGAGCGGCTCAGTCGATTTAAAAAACTCGTCCAAGCCCTCGGCAAAATCCGCCGAAAAGGTGAGCGAGGACGGAATAAGATTTGACGGACTTACGAAATTAGACAAGAGTAAATTAAGCTTCACCCGCGCGGAGTACGACGAGACTGTAACCCTGAGGGGTCTTTGCGAGAAGTTCAGAAATTACTCTGCGTACAAACTCAAACTGTATTACAGCGAAGCGGATATCCGCAGGTTCGTCGCGGGAATGGCTGTATCGCATATTCTCATATTGCAAGGTATGTCGGGTACGGGTAAAACTTCGCTCGCGTATGCCTTCGGCGAATTCTTGGACAATACTTCGACGGTAATCCCCGTACAGCCCATGTGGAAGGAACGCACGGATTTAATAGGGTATTTCAACGAGTTCACCAAACGCTTCAACGAAACGGACTTATTAAAGAAAATGTACGAGGCGAATTACAGCAAGGATATATACGTAACCGTCCTCGACGAAATGAACATTGCAAGAGTAGAGTATTACTTTGCAGAATTCTTATCACTTTTAGAACTTCCCGACGCGGATAAAAGACAGCTGTGCGTAGTAACAGACGAGTGGGAACGCGACCCCGAGCAGATGAAGGACGGACATATAAAGCTGCCCGAAAATATGTGGTTTATAGGCACGGCAAATAACGACGACTCAACATTTGCAATCTCGGATAAGGTGTACGACAGAGCAATGATAATGGATTTGGACAGCAAAGCCGAACCCTTTATCGCACCCAAGACGAAACGGCTGCATATAACCCACGAACGGTTTGAAAAGCTTGTAGAGGAAGCGCAGCAGGAGTACTGTTTAAGCGAGAGAAACAAGCGCAGACTTGAAAAGCTGGATAAGTATCTGATAGAAAAATTCCATATAACGTTCGGCAACCGTATAATGAAGCAGATAGAGAGCTTCATACCCGTATACGTGAGCTGCGGCGGAACCGAGCTTGAAGCACTGGACGACATACTTGCAAAAAAAGTAATGCGCAAGCTGGGTATGCAGAACCCCGTTTATATCCGCAACAATGCGGAAAAGCTTATAAGGTATATGGACGAATTATTCGGCGAGGAAAATCTTATCCTCTGCAAAAACTTCGTAAAAAGACTTGAACACAACGCTTAATTTTTAAGGTGAATATGAGCAGCCTCGATATTTTCTTCCGCGCCCTGCAGGAGTACAGAAAGCGTACTTCCGAAGGCAGCGAAAGACAGCTTAAAAGGATAATCTCAGCCAACCCCGATTCGGACAGAATAGAGGTTGTTAAAACCGAGTGCAAAATCGACGTTGACTGGATTGAAGCGGTTGAAAAGGGGCTGGAGCATATTGAAAAAGCCATTGACGAAGAGAGGCAGTTTATCCGCAGCAACGGCGAGGTAGTGCCTATCGAAAAGGTCAAACAGGTTTCGCGTGAATCGGTCGAGCACCTCGCCCGCCACAGCAATTTACTCACCCGCGAAACCGAGGGCGAGGACATTGTGCCCGACAAGCTGTTCACGGTTGAAAGACTTACCGACTACGCGGTTTACGAAAACAGATTTTTGTATATGCTGCTCGTGTATCTCAGAGACTTCGTTTCCTACCGGTACGAAAAAATCTGCGAGCTGACAAATTCTTACTCGGGCAGTCTGCGCGTAAATAAGAATATCCACTCGGGCAACAAAAACACCGCGGTTGAAATTAAGCTTGACGAGCGCATTGTAAACGACGAATACATATCCGCCCGCAACCCCGTGAAGGGTGAAATAGACAGACTTGATTTAATTTTAAAGACGGTTACTATGCTGCATGCAACTCCGCTTATGGAAGCGGTTTCAAAGTCGCCTATGTTAAAGCCGCCCATAACCGAAACCAACGTGCTGAAAATGAACAAGCACTTCAAGGGCGCGAAGGAGCTGTATTATTTCCTTGCAGCTTACGATAAGGACGGCTTCGAAATAAAGCAGACCACCGAGGTTTTAAGCCCTTTTAACGAGGACGCCGCCGCGGACTTTGCCGAAGTTATCGCACTGCTGTCGTTTTTGACTTACGAGCACGGTCTGGGAATCCGCGGTGAACTCAAAGCGCGGCTTGACAGCCTTTTAAAGCAGGAAGAGGAAGAGGAGCAGCGCAAGCTGAAGGACCGGATAAAGAGCTTGAAAAAGCGGATCGAGCAGACGGGCAAGGGCGCGGAAGAGTATATGCTTTTACTCGAACAGCTCAACCGCAGCTTAGAGGACGACAGCCTCGCACTCGGCGCGGCGCGGACAGAAATCGAAAAACTGAACGGCGATATCGTGCGGCTTAACGGAAATATCCAGAGTCTGAACGAAGAAATTTCGCGGCGCAACGAGGAAGAGATAAATCTTAAATTACAGCACGCGAACGAGCTGCAGGCGGCAGCCGATGAGTGCGCAAAACAAATTCAAAATGTGAACGAGCTTCACGCGCAGGAGATTGAAAATATCAACGCAGAACACGCGCAGGAAGTGGAAAATATAAACGGGCTGAACGACAAAAAGCTCGATTACTTACAGGAGCAGATTCAGGTCGAACGCGAGCGGGCGGCAGAAAAATACGCCGTTCTTCTCGGCGAAAAAAATCAGCTGGACGGCGGTGTGCGGACTCTTTCCGAACAGCTTGAAAAACTGCAAAACGAAAAGCTTTTAACCGACGCGCAGCTGAACGCGCTGAAAAAACAGCACGGAGTGGACGCGGGCGACTTTACGGACGAGGCGGATTTCGACTATCTTGAAAAGCAGTACAACGCCTTAAAAACTCTCTTCAAAGAGGAGTGGAAAAAGACAAAAAAGAAAATCCGGCGCGAGGTATTAAAGCCCGAAAACAAAAACGAAAACCAAAGCAAGGACGAAACGCCCGACGGGGAATAAATGAAACTCAGCGGTAAAACCAAAAAGATAATATACGGCGTAATTGCCGGCGTAGTTGCAGTTCTGGGAGTACTGCTTGCCGCCGCGCTCGCTTTTTACGTAAAGCGCGCGGACGGAGCTTTTGCGCACTCCGAAATTATTTACGTGATTGCAACACTGCTGATATTACTGCCCGTACTGCTTGCGGTTTTATTCGTAACCTTGATTTTAAAGAGTAAAAAGGAAAAGCCCGCGGAAGTCGAGGTTGTGATTGAAGGTCAAAGCGTTTCAACAAATGCGCAGAGCAAATCCGCCGAGAAGGTGAGCGAGGACGGAATAAGGTTTGACGGACTTACGAAACTGGATAAGAGTAAATTAAGCTTCACCCGCGCGGAGTACGACGAAACGGTAACCCTCAAAGGACTTTGCGAGAAGTTCAGGAATTACTCTGCATATAAACTCAAACTGTATTACAGCGAAGCGGATATCCGCAGGTTCGTTGCGGGAATGGCGGTATCGCATATTCTCATATTGCAGGGTATGTCGGGTACGGGTAAAACCTCGCTCGCGTACGCCTTCGGCGAGTTTCTGGATAATACCTCAACGGTAATCCCCGTACAGCCCATGTGGAAGGAACGCACGGATTTAATAGGCTACTTCAACGAGTTCACCAAACGCTTCAATGAAACGGATTTATTAAAGAAAATGTACGAGGCGAATTACAGCAAGGATATATACGTAACCGTCCTCGACGAAATGAACATTGCAAGAGTAGAGTATTACTTTGCAGAATTCTTATCACTTTTAGAACTTCCCGACGCGGATAAAAGACAGCTGTGCGTAGTAACCGACGAGTGGGAGCACGACCCCGAACAGATGAAGGACGGACATATAAAACTTCCCGAAAATATGTGGTTTATAGGCACGGCAAATAACGACGACTCTACGTTTGCAATCTCGGACAAAGTCTACGACAGAGCAATGATAATGGACCTCGACAGTAAAGCCGAACCCTTTATCGCACCCAAAACAAAACGCCTTCATATAACCCACGAACGGTTTGAAAAGCTAATAGAGGAAGCGCAGCAGGAGTACTGCCTGAGTGAAAGAAACAAGCGCAGACTTGAAAAGCTTGATAAGTATCTGATAGAGAAATTCCATATAACCTTCGGCAACCGTATAATGAAGCAGATAGAAAGTTATATTCCTATTTACGTGAGCTGCGGCGGAACCGAGCTTGAAGCTTTGGACGACATACTTGCTAAAAAAGTAATGCGCAAGCTCGGAATGCAGAACCCCGTTTATATCCGCAACAACGCGGAAAAGCTTGTAAGATATATGGACGAATTGTTCGGTGAGGAAAATTTAATCCTCTGCAAAAACTTCGTAAAACGATTAGAGCATAACGCTTAAAAGGAGGTGTCTATGACGAGAAAATCTAAAATAATTTATATTGTCGGCTCTGTCGTCATAGGCATAGCCTCGGTTCTGATTATTCTGTTCGGGCTTATTCTCGGCGGAGTAATTACCCTCGGCGACAGCAAGCTGGTCATATCATCCGCCTCGCGCGAGTTCACATACAACGGCGAGGAGCAGACCGACGGCGGCTGGCAGTTGGTTTCGGGAAAGCTTGCAAAGGGACACACGATAGAGGCTTCGGTTACGGGCAGCCGTGAAGACGTCGGCTCGAGCTTAAACTACATAACCGTAACGATAGTTGATTCCAACGGCGCGGACGTAACCTCGGACTACGCTATCGAGTACCGCGTGGGCACCCTTACGGTAATTGCCCGCCCGATAACTATAAAGACTGCGGAAGTTGAAAAGACTTACGACGGGGAAGAGCTTACAAGTCCTGATTGGGAAATAACCAAGGGAAAGCTTGTTGCGGGGCAAACTATGTCCGTTACTATGAACGCAAGTATTACCGACGCGGGCGAGGTTGAAAACTCCGCCGAGGTGGAAATCTTTGCGGGTGAAAAGGACGTTACCTCAAACTACGCAATCACTAAAGACACGGGCGTTTTAAAGGTCAACCCCATAGAGTTCCACTTTGTAACGCCAACCCTTACAAAAACCTACGACGGACTGCCTCTCTTTTCCGCGCCCGACAGCTTCGAGCTGATAAGCGGCGCACCGCTTGCGGGACACAGCGTCGTATCGATGAAAGTAGTCGGCAGAATTACAAACGTCGGCGAGGTTGAAAACTCGGTTGAAATAAAAATCGCCGCGGCGAACGGCACGGATATTACCAAAAACTATCTTGCGGTTATCGACAGCGGCACGCTTACCGTGCGCGGAATTGCGATTACGATAAGCACGGCTTCGGGCGAAAAGGTGTACGACGGCACGCCCCTTGCCAACCCAGAGTGGGCGCTGAACGCGGGCACGCCTCTTTTGGCGGGACACGAAATCACGCAGCTGATTATGCCCGCCTCGCAGACCAACGCGGGAATTTCGCCCAACGAAATTTCGCAGATTACCATAGTCAATTCGTTAGGCGAGGACGTTACCGAAAATTACGAAATAAATTATTCCATAGGCTCGCTCGTGGTTACGCCGAGGCCGATTACCGTGCAGAGCGGCTCGGCTTCAAAGGAATACGACGGAAGGCCGCTTACTTGCCGCGAGTGGAAGTTTACTTCCAACTACCTGCCTGTTTCGGGCCAGTCCGCGGACGTTGCGATTTCGGGTTCGAGAACCGAACCGGGGCAGACCGCAAACACGATTGCGCAGGTGATAATCAGCGATAAAAACGGAAACGACCTTACTGGCAACTACGATATAACCAGGGACGAGGGAGTATTAATCGTCAAAGGCGAGGGCTCGCCCGCGAACGTCGGCGATTTAGACCAGAGCGGAAACATAAGCGGCGGCGAAACGGGCGACAGCGACGCGCCTGAGACGACCGCGCTCGGCGTAAAGACCCAGAGCGGCGGCACGGTGTATTTAAGGCTTACAAGCTTCGGAAACTACGACGGCAAAAAGTGGTCCAAGGCAAAGGAATACAGCAAGACCTACTCGGGCAACAGCTTCAACTATCTTGCCGCGGACTCGCTCAAAAACGAGGGCTATACTGCCGAAAATATAAGCATTGCCGTGTACGGCACGGGTTATTACCTGCCCTATTATATGACGGTAAACGGCGACTACACCGTGCAGAAGAGCGACGTTTACAACGCGGGAAACTCAAAGAACTACTCGCTGGAATATTACCGCTACAATTATATTTCAAATCCCCTCGAAGGCAAGCTTACGGGCAGTGCGGTAAGCGGTTACACCTCATTCGTACATACAAACTATACCGCCGTGACGAGCGGTACGAAAGCTTACCTCGATAAAATAATAAGCGAGCAGGGCTGGAAATCGGGCGATAAAGACTTAATTAAAAAGGTTGCATCTTACGTTCAGAATTCGGCGGAGTACAACCTCGAATACGATCGGGCGCTCGATAATGAAAACGATATAGTGCTTGCATTTTTGCGCGACTATAAGGAGGGCATCTGCCAGCACTACGCAAGCGCGGCAACCCTCTTGTACAGACAGCTCGGCTTGCCCGCGCGCTACACCATAGGCTACGTTGCGGACACGGTCGCGGACGACTGGGTTGAGGTAAAAGCCAAAAACGCCCACGCCTGGGTTGAGGTGTATATCGACGGCTTCGGCTGGGTTCAGGTTGAAGTTACTGGCGGAAGCTCCGCGGGCGGAGCGTTCGAAGGCGACGGAAACGGAAACCAGGGCGGCGAAAACGGTGAAAACGGCGGCGAGCAGAACGGCGTTATTTCCGTAAAGCCCGTAACCGAATATTATAAGTACGACGGCAGAACTTCGTTCAGACACTCGGGCAGTTTGCAGGGGCTGAGTTTACACCTTACAGGGTTTTACCTACAAGGCGGAAGTTTACGGCAGCTTTAAATCCCCCGGCAAATATTCCGTAACCGTGCAGTCGTTCGCATTTTTCGACCCGTACGGCAGGGACGTTACCGCGGATTATAAATTCTGCTTCAAAGAGGGGACCTTGCAGGTCTACCAGTACGAGATTACCGTATCGACGGGCGGAGACACGAAGACCTACGACGGCTCGGAGATTAAATCTTCGGACTGCGGAATTTCAAAGGGACACCTCGCCGAGGGACATACGCTTGCGTATTTATACACCACCGCGTCGCGTACGAAAGTGGGCGTAAGCATCAACTCTTACGAGATAAAAATCGTGGACGCGGGCGGCGTTGACGTGAGCTACAAGTACAAAATAAATTCCTCGTACGGACTGCTTACCGTTACCGCGCGAGAGATTACCGTTACCGCGGGCAGTGACGAAAAGATTTACGACGGAACTCCCTTAACCTGCGGCGATTACGAAATAAACGGAAGTCTTGCCGCGGGACACCGTGAAGAAGTTACCGTTAAAGGAAGCTTCGGCGGAAAGGCGGGAAGCGCGGAAAACAAGATTGATAAAGTGATAATTTACGACGCCGAAGGGCTCGACGTTACTTCAAACTATAAAATAACCACGGTGAACGGCAAGCTCACCGTAAAACCTGAATAAAAAAAGGAGGGCGCAATGCAATACGCAGAATACCGTAAAAAAATGATAAAACTTGCAAACGTGTTAAGCGTTTTAAAGCGTTTCCGCATACTGATAATTTCAGCGTGTCTGGTTTTGGTTGCGCTCGTCACAACCCTGTTGGCTATCCGCGGAATAGTTTACGAAGTTGCAGACTGTCCGCAGGAAATTGTTTACGGCGAAAACCTCGGCTTTAAGGCAAAAGCCGTAATGGGCAAGGTCGTTTACCAGTATTCAACCGACGGCGGAGAGTGGTCCGAAACCAAGCCCGTCCGCACGGGAAGCTACAAGGTGCGTCCTTATTCCAAAGACGTTGCGGGCAAACCGAGGTACGGCAAGATTCACGAATTCACCGTTCTTCAGAAGAATATCGAGGTGCGCGCGGCGGATACCGCGGTTTACGGCGACGACCCCGCGCTTGTTGCGGACTTGTCTTTCAACGACAGTGCAAGCTGCACGCGCTTTGACTACGGCGACAAATACGCGGAAAAGACTAACGTTTTACCCGATAAAGACGGCGTAATTATCACCGACGAAAAGGGCGGGGACGTAACCTCCTGTTACGTGATTACAACCCTTGAAAGTGAGATAACATTCAATAAACGCGCGATAACCGTTCAGGCTGTGAGCGCGGAAAAGGACTACGACGGCGAGGTACTCACCGCAAGCGGTTACGAACTGCCCAATGTCGGGCTTGCTTCTGGCGACAGACTTGAAATTGTCGGCTGCGAGGGCAGTATCACCGACGCGGGCAGTGCGCAGAACAAGATAGTCGGCGAAATTAAAATTTACAACGAAAAGGGCGACGATATTTCGGGCAGGTACGATATAACGAAGGCTTACGGCGCGCTCACTGTAACGCCGAGAGAAATTACGGTAACCACGCACAGCGCAACCTGGGTTTACGACGGAGCGGCGCACAGCCTCGGCGGACACGACGTTACCGGCGGCTCGCTCGTTTCGGGACATACTTCCGCGGTTGGCAAGCTTACGACTTTAACCGACGCGGGCGTAAAGCAGAACGCACTCACGGTGGAAATTTTTGCGGACGGCAGAAAAGTTACCCAAAATTACGCAATAACTTACGACTGCGGAAATCTTACGGTAACTCCCCGCCCTGTGACGGTTACCGCGGACACCCAAAAAATTTACGACGGCACATCCGCCGCGAACGGAATACTTTCGGCTGATAATCTTGCCGAAGGGCACAAGGCCTACGGGCAGACTTCGTCCGTCGGAGTGGACGCCGGCGAGCGGGATAATACTATTACGGGCGGCGTCGTTATCCGCGACGCACAGGATAAAGACGTTACGGTTAACTACGGCATAACCCTTGCCTCGGGCAAGATTACTATTTCGCCCCGCCCCGTAATTGTTCGCGCGGATATTGAAAAGGTTTACGACGATACTGCGGACGCTGAAGGCAAGCTCGTTGCGAACAATCTTGTTTCGGGACACTACGTTTCGGGCAGAACGCACGGCGCGGGAGTTGACGCGGGCGAGTGGGCAAACTACGTTACGGGCGGAGTCGTTATCCGCGACAAAGAGGAAAACGACGTTACCGCAAACTACGCCATAACTCTTGCGCAGGGCACGCTGAAAATTACGCCCCGACCGGTAAATATAAAAACCCACTCCGGCGAGTGGATTTACGACGGCAAAAATCATAGCTGTCAGACTTTTGACGTTCAGCCTCCGGAGCAATATCCTCTGCCCGAAAACCACTCCGCACTTATATACGGCTGGGTTCAGGTGAACGGCGTTTGCGAAACCGACAATATTCTTACCGTCAGAATTTACAAAAACAGCGGCGGAAACACCACAGATAAAACCGCTAACTTCGATATTACTTACGAGTACGGCACTCTGACCGTTAAGCCCCGCCCGATTACGGTAATCACCGGCAGCGGCGAGTGGGTGTACGACGGCAAATTCCACTTTACATTCGACTTTGAAATTTCCGATGAAAAAGGAATGGGTCTTGCCGAAAATCATACGGCGCAGCTGCTTTCTTATACTTCGATTTTGAACGCGGGCACTAAGAACAATGCAAGCACGGTTTATATCGTTGCGGGTGCTAACGGCGGTTACACGGTTACTTCCAACTACGATATTACTTACGAATACGGCACTCTGACCGTAACGCCCCGACCGGCTGAAATAGTTGCCGGCAGTGCGGAGAAGGCTTACGACGGAAAGGCTCTGACCTGCGGAACGGTTCTGAGCTCCGACCTCGTCAACGGACACAGAGTGGTTGCGCGGACTATCGGTTCGCAGACCGAGGTGGGCGAAAGCGCAAACTGCGTATCCGCTGGCTCGGTAATAGTCTACGACGAAAACAACAGCAACGTAACTTCAAACTATACCTTCACTTACAAGGACGGAACTTTAAAGGTTACTCTCCGTGAAGTTATCGTAAAGGCGGGCGGTGCCCAGAAGGTTTACGACGGCGAACCTCTGACAAGTCCGGTTTATTCCGTTATTTCAAACAGTCTTACAGAACACACTCTTACGGCTCAGACTTCGGGCTCGCGCACGGACGCGGGCGTAAGCGCAAACATAATCCTCCCCGACAGCGTAAAAATTACCGACCGGAGCGGCGCGGACATTACTGATAACTATAAGGTAGTTCTGGTGGAAGGCCGACTTACCGTTGAGGCGAGAGTTATAACGGTTCAGGCGGGCAATGCGGAAAAGGAATACGACGGAACGCCGCTCACCTGCAACAAGTACGAGGTATTGACGACAAACGATACCGCGCTCGTCAAGGACCATGAGCTTACGGCGGTAATCACCGGCTCGCAGACTGTGGCGGGCGTCGGCACAAACTCGGTTGAAAGCGTATCCATAACTTCGGGCGGCAATGACGTTACGGGCAACTATGCGATAGTCTGCGTTGACGGAACGCTGACCGTGCACGGCAAAAAAATCACCGTAACCTCGGCGAGCGGCGAGTGGGTGTACGACGGCTTGTACCACGACGACAATTACTTCGAGTGCGTCGGACTTCTGGAAGGGCACGAGGCAAGCTGCGGCAAATATTCGTCATTCGTGAATGCAGGCAGCTACGAAAACGAGATAGGAATTAAGGTAAAGAACGCCGACGGCGAAGACGTTACCGACGGCTACTTTATAACTTATATTTGCGGTGTGTTCACAATAACCAGGCGCGAGGTACACGTTTCCACGGGTGACGCCGAATGGGTTTACGACGGCAAATCCCACGCCGCCGAGGCCGTAGAAGTGGACGCGAACAGCCCTTACGGACTCGTTGAGGGTCATTCCTTCCACTGTGCGCAATCGGCTAAAATTACCGACGTGGGCGAAGTTGAAAACGGATTCGATTTAAGCGTGTTCGACGGTGTAAACCGTGACAGAACGGACAACTACGATTTGCATATAACCTCGAACGGAACGCTGAAAATCAAAAAGCGCCCCGTAACCATTACTTATAAGTACGACGAAATTTACTTCACGGGCGCGCCTTTGAATCAGGTTGTTACCGCAGGCGCTTACTACTACAAGAGCCTTTCCGAATATGAACTTCTTGACGGTACGGATATCACGGCAACCGTTATATGTAACGAGTTTGCGCTGGGCGCGGCGGCCCTGAACTTTCAGGAGGGAAGTATAAGAATAACCGACAGCTACACAGGCAGGGATCTTACTTCCAACTACGAAATTACGCTGCAATCCAAAGAGGTTGAAATTGTAAAGCGCGTAATTAAGCTATACTCTGCCGAAGCCGAAAAGGTTTACGACGGCGACCCGCTGACTTGCGAAGAGTTTAAAATCGGCAAAAATACAACTTCGAAATATCCTTTTATCGAGTCCGCAACCGTTCCCGGACACGATATTCAAATCGAGGCAAGCTTTACGGGCTCGCAGACGGAAATCGGCGAAAGCGAGAACCTGTTCGAAGTTACAAGTTACACCGTAACCGACGAGGACGGCAACGACCTGACATACGGCTATGACGTTCGGAAAAATTACGGAACTTTGTACGTAACCAAGTTCGGAAGCTTGTACGTTGAGACGGCGGGCGCGCAGAAGTACTACGACGGAACCCCTCTTATAAACGAAAACTACACCGTGAGAAGCACCCTTCTTGACGGATACACCTACGAAATCACCGTAACGGGCAGTCAGACCGAGGTCGGCTCTTCACGCAACACCTTCGAAGTAGTCGTGTATTCGCCCGATAAAAAGGACGTAACCTCCGGTTTAAGGCTCGTGTCCAGGTTAAATTGGCTCGAGGTCCTCGATACGGATATTAATCATACCGGCGGTACGGGTACAGGCGATATTGATTTGGGCGGCGGCATAGGCGGAAACGGAAACGGCGGACTTCCCGACGGCGGAAACGGCGACGATACCGTTGCGCTGAGGCTGTATTCCGGGGCAAGCGGCAGGGTATATATGCGCGCTATGAGCTTCGGCGGTTATACGGGAAAGGGCTGGTCGCCCGCAAATCCCTATGCCGGAATGATTGACGGCAAGTACGGTATGAACTACCTTACTGGCTTCGCGCTCGGCGGCGCGGGCGTGCGCAGCGTAAATATGCGCATTGACGTAAAGGGCAACTGTTATTACCTTCCGTACTACCTCGCGGACGGCGGCGGCAACCGCATACAGCAAAGCGACGTTCTGTATTCAGGCGATACAAGCAGCATTTACTCCGCACTCTATTACCCTTACGATTACTTAAAACAGGGCGCGGTGAAGATTACTTCCGAAAGCTTGACCGAAACCGAGCTTGCGTACAGACAGTTCGTTTACGATAACTATCTGTCCGTTCCCGAAAGCACCGCGGAATACTTAAGAACGGTAATCGCGGCGCAGGGCTTCGATATTTCGGATAAAAATTTAGTTGCAAAAATCGCGGCGTTCGTGCAGAGCAGTGCAAGTTATAATCTTAAATACGATAAATCTCTTGACGGCGAGCCCGACGCGGTTGTAAGCTTTTTGCGCGACTACAAAGAGGGTGTGTGCCGCCACTACGCGAGCGCGGCAACCCTTCTGTACCGTGTGGCGGGCATACCCGCGCGCTATACCGTGGGCTACACGGGCGAAACGGTTGCGGGCGAGTGGGTTGAAATCACAACGCAGAATGCTCACGCCTGGGTTGAAATTTACGTCGACGGAATGGGCTGGGTTCAGATAGAAGTTACCGGTTCGGACGAAAGCGAATACGGCGAAATCGATCTGGGCACGATTACTCCCGCGGACGTAACCAAGGCGTACGACGGAACGCCGCTGTACGCGAACAGACTCGTTGAAAAAGGAGAACTCGCCAGACTGCTCGAAGAAGGCTTTACCTACAAGGCGCAGTTCGGCGGAAGCCAGACCGAAGTCGGCCACAGCTACAGCTGGGTTACGGGCATCACCCTTTACGACCCCGAAGGCAAGCCTGTATTAAAGGGCGTCAAATGGTCGTCTGGCAACGGCAAATTAACCGTTGTGAGCGGCGCGCTTATCGTAGTTCACCTTTACTATCTCGGCTGCGAGTACGACGGACGCGGACATTCACTCGGAAAGGACGACTGGTACGCCGAGGGCGTTCCCGCAGGCTACGAAATCCGGTTCGACCCTTCTTCAATTTCGGTTACCGAAGCGAACGGTTTCGACTGGGAGAAGGTGAAAGCTCTTCCTTTGAAGCTTTACAATTCTTCGGGCTACGACGTGACCGCAAACTACAATATAATTTTCAGCAACGAAAGCGAGGAAGGCGGCTTAGGCGAGGGAATCGACGTTGCGCGCAGACAGATTACGGTAAGCACGCAGTCGGCGGAAAAGGAGTACGACGGCACTCCGCTTAAAAACGGCGAGTGGTGGATATCCTTCGGCTCGCTTGCCGAGGGACACAGTATCAAAGTCAACGTTACGGGTTCGAGAACCGACGCGGGAATTGCACCAAATATAGTCGGAAGCCATAACGTTTACGACGCGAAGGGCATAGACGTTACTAAAAATTACAACGTTTCATTCAGGTGCGGCACCCTTACCGTTATAGACTGACAGGCGCAAAATATGGCAATATATATTTCGGAAAGCCCCGAAAAGACTTTTGAGTTCGGGGAGAGATACGCAAAAACTTTAAACCGCGGCGACGTGGTTTTGCTCGGCGGCGAAATGGGCGCGGGCAAGACCGTGTTCGCCAAAGGCGTAGCCAAAGGGCTGGGGATAGAAGACGAGGTTTTATCCCCGACCTACGCCTATATGAACGATTACGGCGGAAAGCTTTACCACTTCGACTGTTACCGTCTTAAATGCGGCGAGCAGGCGGAGAGCCTCGGGCTGTGCGATTATTTTTACGCGGACGGCGTCTGCCTTATCGAGTGGGCGGAAAATATTTCGTCCGTACTGCCCGAAAAAGTGAAGCGGGTGGTTATCGAAAAAACGGAGAGCGGGAGGAAGATAATTTATGAATAATTTTCTTGCGGTGGACACGTCCTCGCGCTATCTCACCGTTCTTGCGCAAAAGGGCGGAAAAAAGAAGCTTATCCACCTTGACGACTGCGCTATGAAGCACTCGTGCGTTTTAATGGGCGAGGTTGAAAAGGCGATGGACGCGGTAAATTTAAAGCCCGACGAGTGTGATTTTTTCGCCGCGGTGACGGGACCGGGGTCGTTTACGGGCATAAGAATAGGCGTTTCCGCCGTAAAGGGATTTGCGGTTGGCGCGGACAAGCCCGTAAAGGCGGTAACCTCTTTTGAGCTGATTGCATATAACGTTAACAGCGAAAATTTTTATACCGTCATAGACGCGGCGCACGGATACTATTACGTCTGCGGATTTAAGTCGGGCGAGATAAGCCTCGAACCCTCGTATATGAGCCGTGAGGACGTGGAAAAGCTTTCACCCCTGTACGGTTTCGAGCATCTGGATTTAAAAAACTATACCCGCCTGAACGCGGGCGGCTGCCTCGAAACCGCGGTAAATAGAGCGGCTTTGAGCGAAGTCGGCAATCTTCACGCGCTGTACGTGAGAAAATCTCAGGCAGAGGAGGGCAGAAAATGAAAATCCGCCCGTGGAAATACG
>JAIEAS010000323.1 GCA_029071285.1 Clostridia bacterium | reverse complement strand
GGTGTGCGCGGGCGTAAACGACTTAGGTTTTATGTCGTACAGCTCTACCTGCACGCCGCGCTCGGCGAGATAATACGCCGCCTCGCAGCCCGCAAGCCCCGCGCCGATTACTTTAATTTTCATTGCCGTCCGCAGGCTTTTCCTCTTTGGGCAAGGCTTGCGAATAGTCGCAGTCCTTTGACGAGCATCTTATTTTTCCGTTCCTCTTTACAAGATACGATTTGCACTTGGGGCACTTTTCGCCCGTGGGTATATCCCAGCTTAAAAATTTACACTCGGGATAGCCCGTACAGCCGTAGAAAATTTTGCCAGTCTTGGAGCGGCGCCTTAACATAGGCTTTCCGCACTCGGGACAGATGCCGTCGTCGCGCGCCGCGGTATCTTCCGCGCTCGCGGTAGGTCTCTTCGCGCCGCACTTGAAACATTCGAGGAAGCTTCCGTACTTGCCCTTTTTCAGAATCATATTTTCCGCACCGCAGTCAAGGCATTTTTCGTTAGTAACCTTTGCGTCGAGGGGAAGAATTGCCGAGCACTCGGGATAGTTGGGACAGGCAAGGAACTTGCCGAATTTGCCGCTCTTGACGAACATATTCGCGCCGCACTTGGGACAGCGCATTTCCGAAATTTCGTCCACCGTTTCGCTGACGATATTCGAGCAAGCGGGGTAGTTCGAGCAAGCCAGATACTTTCCGTACTTGCCAAGCCGTCTTATCATCGCGCTTCCGCACTTTTCGCACTTGATGTCGGTCATCTCGTCGCCGTCGGTCTGCGCGGCTTTAAGTTTTTCCGCAAAGTCGGGATAGAAGTCCGCTATAATCTTGTGCCAGTCCACGCCGCCTTCCTCGATTTCATCGAGCTGGTCCTCCATATGCGCGGTGAAGCCGACGTCCATAATGTCGGTAAAGTACTGCACCAGCATATCGGTTATCTTATACGCCACGGGGGTGGGCAACATATATTTGCCGTCCTTTTCAACGTACCGCCTCTTGGTTAAAACGGAGATTATCGAAGCGTATGTCGAGGGTCTGCCTATTCCCTTTTCTTCCATCGTCTTTACGAGCGAAGCGTCGGTGTATCTCAAAGGCGGGCGGGTAAATTTCTGCTCTTTGGTAAGAGAATTCAGTAAAAGGTTGTCGCCCTCGTTTAAAGGCGGGAATAAGCCCGCGCTCTCCTCGTCGTCGTCCTTTTCTTTGGGCGCGTCCTGATAAGCTTTGGTGTATCCCGCAAACAGCATTGCCTTGCCGCTTGCCTTAAAGGTATAGTCCGCGGCGGCGCACTCTATCTGCATCGTGTTGTACTGCGCTTCCGCCATCTGCGAGGCAACGAATCTGTCGTATACGAGCTTGTAAATATTGAAGTGCTTTTTATCCAGCTTGCCTTTGAGGCTTGCGGGAGTTACTTCGAGATTGATGGGGCGGATAGCCTCGTGCGCGTCCTGCGCGCCCTTTTTGGTTGCGTAGAAGTTGGGTTTTGCGGGCGCATATTCCTTGCCGTAGGTCTTTTCGATAAATTCGAGCGCCGCCTTCTGCGCGTCCGCGGAAACCCTCACCGAGTCCGTTCTGATATAGGTTATAAGCGCGATATGGTCGCCGCCCAGATCCATACCTTCATAGAGGTGCTGCGCAACGAGCATAGTTTCGGGCGAGGTCATTCCGTATTTGGTTGAAGCGTCCTGCTGTAAGCTCGAAGTGGTGAAAGGCGCGGGGGCGTGCTGTTTTGAAACGCCCTTTTTAACCTTGGTAACGGTAAAGGTTGCGTCCTTCAACTTTTTCTCAACTTCGTCGGCAAGCTCCTGATGCAGACTCTCGCCGTTCTTCTTTAACTGATAGGTCGCCTTGAACGGCGCGTATTCTTTTTTGATATCCTGCAAAACCGCGCCGAAGGTCCAGTATTCTTCGGGCACGAACGCGGTGATTTCGCGCTCGCGGTCAACGATAAGACGGAGCGCAACAGACTGAACCCTGCCCGCAGAAAGTCCGTTCTGTATGCGGTTATTCAAAAGGGGTGAAAGCTTGTAGCCCACGAGTCTGTCCAGAACTCTTCGCGCCTGCTGCGCGTCAACGAGGTTGTAGTTTATCTTCCTCGGCTGGGTCAATGCCTTCTGCACCGCCGAGGGAGAAATTTCGTTGAACTCTATGCGGTTTTCACCGTTTTTGTCAAGTCCAAGAACGGTCTGCAAGTGCCAGCTTATCGCCTCGCCTTCGCGGTCGGGGTCGGTTGCAAGATAGACTCTGTCGGCTTTTTTCGCCTGCTCCATAAGTCTGTCAATAGTTTCTTTTTTGCCGGGGCTTACGACGTACTTGGGCTCGAAATTGTTGGTGATATTTACACCCAGCATCTTTTCGGGCAAATCGCGCACGTGTCCGCTGGACGCGTCAACCTTGTACTTGCCCTTTAAATACTTTGTAATCGTTTTTGCCTTTGACGGCGATTCTACAATGATAAGGTCCATATATCTATCCTTAAAAAAATAACTTACTGTTTAATTGCCGAAATTACGTTTCCGCCGAGGCGCACAACCCTGCCCTTTAATTCGAGCTTTGAAACGACGGTCAAAATCTGGTAAACCTGTTTCCCGAGCCTTTCCGCAAGAACGGGCATAAACAAATCGCCCTCCTCGCACAGCAATTCATAAGCTTCAAGCTCGTCGCCCGCAAGGTCAGTCCCTTTCGGCAAGGTTAAGTCTAACCCAAACGGCTTTAAAATGTCAAGTATATTTTCCGCAAGGTGCGCGCCGTCTTTTATAAGCGCGTTGCAGCCCTCGCCCGCGGGCGCTCCTATCGAATGGGGAAAAGCGAAAATTTCTCTGTCGTACTGGCGGGCTATGTCGGCAGTAATCAAAGCGCCGCTCTTTTTCGCGGCGGAAACCACGAGCGTTCCGAGGCACGTGCCCGCGATTATTCTGTTCCTTGCGGGAAACTGATAATTCTTCGGCGGAGTATCGGGCGGGTACTCGGTGATTGCAAGCCCCTCGGCTTCAACCCGTCTTAAAAGCTGCGCGTTCATTGCGGGGTAGATATAATCGAACCCGTAGGCAAGAACGCTTATCACCTTGCCCGTTTTCAGCGCGCCCTCCAACGCCGCAGCGTCGCCGCCCTCGGCTATGCCCGAAACTACGGTGAAAACTTCGGAAAGTTCGCCCGCAATTTTTTTAGTTTCGGCAACCGTCTTAACGGGGCACCTGCGCGAGCCTACAACCGCAAAGCACTTGGTTTTTAAAAGCGCGGTGTTGCCCTTGCAGTATAAAACAAGCGGCGGGTCGGCGGTCTGCTTCAAAAGCTTGGGATAATTTTCCGAACAGACCGCTACGCAGCTTATTCCCTTTTTATCGAGATTTTCAAATAACTTTTTGCGGAAATCCGCGTCGCAATACTGCGCTTTCAGTTTATTATATTCGCAGGGCGCAAGACTTTTAATCAGCAGGCTTTCAAACTTTTTAAGGTCAGGTTTATCACCCGCAAGTTCTGCCGCAAGCTTGTATTTTAAAGTATCGCTCACGCCATCCAGCGAGCAAAAGGTTATTAAATTTATTTCTCTTTCGCCGTACATATTTTAAATGGAATTAGTGTCGTAGCTTCTGTATGACGCCGCTTCCAGAATGTGGTCGGGCAAAATTTCGGGCGAGGACGCAAGGTCGGCAATGGTTCTTGCAACCTTGATAATTCTCGCTCTGCCGCGCGCGGAAAGGTGCAGTTTTTCGTACGCCTCGTGCAGAACCTCGTCGCACTCCTTTGACAGACGGCAGTATTTTTTAATCTGCTTCTCGCCCATATTTGCGTTGACCGAAATACTTTCGTCCGCGAACCTTTCGCGCTGAATTGCGCGGGCAAGCTCAACCCTTCTTTTGACGGTTGCGCTCGTTTCGGCGTTTTCCTCGGTCTGGAAATCCTGATACTGCATACCGTCCACTTCTACCTGTAAATCTATTCTGTCCAGAAGGGGGCCCGATACCTTGTTTCTGTATTTATGTATCTGCGCGGGCGTGCAGGTGCAGGTAAGATTTGCCGAGCCGTAGTTTCCGCAGGGGCAGGGGTTCATACTTGCGCACAGAATAAAGTCCGCGGGGAATGTAACCGCGCCGCCTGCGCGGGCTACGGTAATAACTCTGTCCTCCAACGGCTGTCTGAGAGATTCGAGCGTCCTTCTCGTATACTCGGGAAGCTCGTCCAGAAACAGCACGCCCTTATTCGCCTTTGAAATTTCTCCCGCGTGTATTTTGGTGTTGCCGCCTCCGCAGAGCGATACCGTCGTTGCCGTGTGGTGGGGCGTGCGGAAGGGTCTGAGCGAAACTATTCCGTCCTCCGAAAGCTCGCCCGAGATTGAGTGTATCTTCGTAACTTCGAGCGATTCTTCAAATGTCATATCGGGCATAATCGTGGGTATGCACCTTGCAAGCAGGGTTTTGCCCGTTCCGGGAGGGCCGTACAAAAGAATGTTGTGCCCGCCCGCAACCGCAATTTCAAGCGCGCGTTTGGCAATCTTCTGACCTTTGACGAGGGATAAATCGTGGTCGTAGCTGCGCGTGTTCTTCGCGTCCTCGTAGCTTTTGAGGGGCACGGGCTGAAAGTGCCTTTCGCCCGACAGCATATCGACGGTATCGCGCAGGGATTGAAGCGCGTACACCTCGGTTCCCTCGATATAGCTCGCCTCGTTCGCGTTGCCGAATGGAATTATAAATTTTTTGTAGCCCTTAGCTTTTGCCGAAATAAGTATGGGCAGAATACCCGTAACCGAACGGAGTGCGCCGTCCAGCGCGAGCTCGCCCAAGAACACTATGCCGTCGGTGTCGCAGCTGAGCTGGTCGCTGGCTTTTAAGATAGAAATTGCAAGCGGCAGGTCGTAGTGCGAGCCCTCTTTTTTGAGGTCGGCGGGGGCAAGGTTTATTGTGATTTTGTTCACGGGGAAGTACAGCGCGCTGTTTTTGATTGCCGAGCGCACCCTCTCCTTGCTCTCCTTGACGGCGGTATCGGGAAGTCCCACAAGGTCGTATGAAACCACGCCCTTGTTTATGTCCGTTTCGATATCGACGGCAACGCCTTCGAGTCCGCAGAGTGCAAAGCTTGTAACTTTTGATAACATTTAATTTTCCTCTTTTGTTTTTTTAAGAATTACGGTGCCTGTATATAAGTAAGTATTGCAGTCGGAAAAGGATTCAAAGTCGTAGCGGTATTCAAATTTCTGCGGCTCGCCAAGCTTCAGCGTCAGCGTCTTTTCCTGATACGCAAGCGTAAGAAAAACTCCGCCGTCGCACACTTCAGGTGCGCTGATTTTAAACGGCTTTTCACCGCCGTTGAAAATGCAACGCTCGCACGCCGCCGCTTCAACCTCGCGGAAAATTTCTTCCTTACTGCCGTAAGGTATTCCCCAGCTTAAACTTTCACGGGTAACTTTAAAAACTAATTTATAT
>JAIEAS010000322.1 GCA_029071285.1 Clostridia bacterium | reverse complement strand
GAACTATATCGACGGCTGTATGATGACTTCGCTGTACACCTTCTACAAGTTGACGGGCAATAAGAAGTATCTTGACTTTATCGACGGCTTTGTAGACTGGTACGTTTCCGAGGACGGCAGTATCCGCGGTTTCGAGCTTGAAACGTACAACGTTGACAATATAAATGAGGGCAGGGTGCTCTTCGATTTATACCGCGAGACGGGCAAAGAAAAGTATAAAAGGGCAATTGAGCTTTTAAACAAACAGCTTGAAAGTCAGCCCAGAACGCCCCTCGGCAACTTCTGGCACAAGAAAATTTATCCTCAGCAGGTTTGGCTTGACGGGCTGTATATGGCGCAGGTATTCTATACCCGCTATGAAGCCGAGTTCAACGGCGGCAAAAACTACGCCGATATAGTAAAGCAGTTTAAAGCCGTGTACGACAATATGTACGACAAGCAAAAGAAGCTTTACTATCACGGTTGGGATTATTCCAAAAAAGCCTTTTGGAGCGACCCCGTAACGGGACTTTCAAAGAGCTTCTGGCTGCGTTCCGTTGGCTGGTATACGGTAGGGCTTGTCGACGCGATAAGTTATTTTGTCGGTGCGGACGAACTCAAAGCCGAGCTTATAAAAATCTTCAAAGACACTATCGAAGGGCTTGAACGCTATATCGATAAGGATAACAAAATGTTCTTGCAGGTCGTAGACCAGTGTGGCAGAGGGGGGAATTATCTTGAAACCTCGGGCAGTGCCATGATTGCGTACGCAATGATGAAGGGCGCGCGCCTGGGCTTTGTTGATAAGAAGTTTACTAAAATCGGCGAAGAGGTATTCAACGGCATTTGCAAAGAGTATCTCACCGACACCGACGGACAATTAAACCTCGGCGGTATTTGCCTTATGGCGGGGCTTGGTCCCGAAAACAACCGCCGCCGCGACGGAACGTTTGAATATTATATTTCCGAGCCGATAGTCGAAAATGACGCTAAGGGTACGGGACCGTTCGTTATGGCTTATACAGAAATCAGACA
>JAIEAS010000321.1 GCA_029071285.1 Clostridia bacterium | reverse complement strand
TTTTAAAGGACTGCGGAAAAAATATTTACGAGGACGCGGGCGTTATGCCCAACCCTACTTCGGAAAAGCTGAACGAGGGAGTGGAGCGCGCGAAAAAGGCAAAGGCGGATTTAATTCTTGCGGTCGGCGGCGGCTCGGTGTGCGACTACGCAAAAGCCGTTTCCGTTTCGGTAAACTGCAAGGACGACCCGTGGGAGAAATATTATATCCGCTTCGAGGACGTTACCTGCGATATTATCCCCGTGGGCTGCGTACTGACTATGGTCGGCACGGGCAGTGAAATGAACGGCGGCTCGGTTATTACCAACCATAAGCAGAAGCTTAAAATCGGGCATGTTTTCGGCGAAAACGTTTATCCCAATTTTTCAATTTTAAATCCCGAGTTTACTTATACCCTTCCAAAGTATCAGATGGTTGCGGGCATTTACGACATTATGTCGCATATTTTAGAGCAGTACTTCTCGGGCACGGATGACAATACGAGCGACTATCTCGCGGAAGGGCTTTTGCGCTCGCTTATTCACAGCGCAAATATCGCGGTGGAAAACCCGACCGACTACGAGGCGCGTTCGAACATTATGTGGACGGCGACCTGGGCGCTTAACACCCTGACCGCGAAGGGTAAGACCACCGACTGGATGGTGCATATGCTGGGACAGAGCGTGGGAGCTTACACCGACGCGACACACGGAATGACCCTCGCTGCGGTTACTATGCCTTACTACAAGTTTATCCTGCCTTACGGCACGGCGAAGTTCGCGCGGTATGCGGTGAACGTGTGGGGCGTAAATCCCGACAAAAAGTCCGAGAAGCAGATTGCTTTGGAAGGTCTGGAAGCTATGGAAAAATGGATGAAAAAAATCGGACTGGTTATGAACCTTACCGACCTCGGCGCAACGCGCGATATGCTTGACGGACTTGTAAAGGGCACGCTTATAATGGACGGCGGCTACAAGGTTTTGACTAAGGACGATATACGCGAAGTTCTGAGCGCAAGTTTTTAAAGGAGTACACGAAATGAAAAAAGTTATAGTAGTTACAAGCTCGCCGCGCAATGGCGGCAATTCGGAAACGCTTGCACAAAAGTTTGCCGAGGGCGCAAAAGCCGCGGGCAACGAAGTTCAGTTTATCGCCGTGCGCGACGTTAATCTGAAATTCTGCACGGGCTGTATGTACTGCAATTCGCACGACAAGTGCGTTCTGGATGACGGTATGAACGCGCTTTACAAAAGCTTTGAAAACGCGGACGTGCTGGTTTTTGCAACACCCGTTTATTACTACGCGGTGAGCGGACAGCTGAAAACTTTTCTGGACAGACTGAACCCGCTGTATATCCGCAAGAATAAATTTAAAGAGGTGTACCTTCTTGCGACCTCCGCCGAGGACGACGACTGCGCTATGGACGGCCCGGTTAAGGACATTCAGGGCTGGATTGACTGCTTCGAGGGCGTTGAATTAAAGGGCGTGCTGCGGGGCGTGGGCGTTACCGAAAAGGGCTACGTCAACGGCACGGCTTTCCCCCAAAAAGCTTACGATATGGGTAAATCGGTTTAACTGTTTATGAATTACGTAAAGGACAAAACGTTCAGCGAGGAACGGGCGCTGTACAACGTGAGGGATACCGTCGTCGAAAACTGCCGCTTTGCGGGCGAGGAGGACGGCGAATCCTTTCTGAAAGAGTGCGAAAATATCACGGTCAAAAACTGTTTTATGGATTTGCGCTATCCGATGTGGCACGTTGATAATCTCACCGTTCAAAACTGCGAGATGACAAAAAACTGCCGCGCCGCGCTGTGGTACGATAACGGCGTCAGGGTTGAAAACAGCCTTATGAACGGCATTAAGGCGCTGCGCGAGTGCGTGGACGTAACGCTTAAAAACGTGACCGCCGAATCGCCCGAGTTCTGCTGGCGGTGCGATAAAATTAAAGTAGATGGCGGAAGCATAATTTCGGAATACGCCTTTTTCGAGAGCAGAAATATCGAAATTTCAGACCTTGAATTTTCGGGCAAGTATTCATTTCAGTACGTTGAAAACCTTACGGTTAAAAACTCGAAGCTGAAAACCAAGGACGCGTTCTGGCACGCGAAAAACGTTACGGTAACAGACAGCGAATTATACGGCGAATACCTCGGCTGGTATTCCGAGGGGTTGACCCTTATCCGCTGTCATATCAGGGGCACGCAGCCGCTGTGCTATTGCAAAAACCTGAAGCTTGTCGACTGCACTATGGAAAACTGCGATTTGTCCTTCGAGTACAGCGAGGTGGACGCGGATATAAAGGGAGAGGTGCTGTCGGTCAAAAATCCCGCAAGCGGAAAAATCGTTGCGGACGGCTACGGCGAAATTATCCTTTCAGACAGCAAGTATAAATGCATTGCAGAGATTATAAAAAGACGCTGAAAATCAGCGTCTTTTAAAATTTAATACGGGCTTTTTAGCCTTAAAAATAATT
>JAIEAS010000320.1 GCA_029071285.1 Clostridia bacterium | reverse complement strand
ATACAAAGCTTTGCGCGCTCGGCAACGTTTTCCGCGGTAAAGCCGAAGTGCTCGAAGAGCTGCTTTGCGGGCGCGGATACGCCGAATGAGTACATTGCAACCACTTCACCGTAGCTTCCCGAATACTTGTACCAAGCGTAGTGCGAAGCCGCCTCTACGCATACCCTTGCCTTAACCGCGGAGGGCAGGACGTATTCTTTATATTCGTCGGTCTGTTTTTCAAACTCTTCGATACTGGGCATCGATACGACGCGCGCCTTGATATTTTCTCTTGCAAGAAGCTGTTTCGCGCTCATGCAGAGTTCGGTTTCAGAGCCCGTGCCGATTAAAATAACGTCGGGTTTGCCCGAGCAGTCGGCAAGGATATAGCCGCCTGTAAGCGCCTGAATGCCCGTGCCCTCATACTGGGGCAAATCCTGTCTGGATAAAACCAGAACGGTGGGGGAGTCCTGAGTGAACGCCGAGATATACGCCGCCGCGGTTTCTCTGCCGTCGCAGGGACGGAAAACCTTAAGCTGCGGTATGGAGCGGAGCGCTATCAGCTGTTCTACGGGCTGATGGGTGGGACCGTCCTCGCCGACGCCTATCGAGTCGTGGGTCATAACGTAGATTACGGGGATATTCATAAGCGCGCTCATTCTTATTCCGCCCTTCATATAGTCGGAGAACGAGAAGAAGGTCGAGCAGACTATTCTCAGTCCGCCGTGCAGCTGAATGCCGTTGCAGATTGCCGCCATTGCGTGCTCGCGTATGCCGAAGTGAATATTTCTGCCCAGTCTGTTTTCTGGTGAAAAATATCCTTTGCCCTTAAGCTCGGTCTTGGTGGAGGGAGCGAGGTCTGCGGAGCCCGACATAAGGTTGGGCATAACGTCCGCGATTCTGTTGAGTATCTTGCCGCCAGAAACTCGCGTTGCTTCGGGTTTGTCGAAGTTGAAAAGCTCCTTCATATCGCCGAAGTCGGGTTCGTTGCCGTGCATAAATCTGTTGTACTTTTCGGCAAGGTCGGGATATTCGCGCTTGTATTTTTTAAACAGCTTGATCCATTTGTCTTCCGCTTCGAGCTTCTGCTCGGCGATTTCCATACAGTGCTTTTTTACGTCCTCGGGAACAGTGAAAGCCTCTTCCGTCCAGCCGTAGAACTCTTTCATTTTCTGCAGGTTTTCCTCGCCCATAGGCGCGCCGTGAACGTCCGCCGTATCTTCGAGGGGCGAGCCGTAGCCGATAACCGTGCGGCAGATTATAATCGAGGGGCGGGTCAGATCGCTCTTCGCGCGTTCGATTGCCGCCTTTAAGGAGTTGAGGTTGTTCGCGTCGTTCACGCGGATAACCTGCCAGCCCTGAGCGGCGAAGCGCGCCGCGGGGTCCTCGCTGAAAGTCTTTGAAATATTGCCCTCGATAGTGATGTTGTTTTTATCGTATAAGAGAATAAGCTTGCCCAGCTTCTGCGTGCCCGCAAACGAGCAGGCCTCGTAGCTCATACCTTCTTCGAGGCAGCCGTCGCCGCAGAGAACGTAGGTGAAGTGGTCTACGATAGGGAAATCGGGTCTGTTGAAAATTGCCGCAAGGTGCGCTTCCGCAACCGCGAAGCCAACCGCGTTGCCTACGCCCTGACCGAGGGGACCCGTGGAAGTTTCAACGCCGTCGGTCTTGCCGTATTCGGGGTGTCCCGGCGTGAGCGAGCCCAGCTGTCTGAAATTCATTATATCTTCGCGCGATATATTGTATCCGAACAGGTGCAGAAGGGAGTACAGCAACATCGAGCCGTGTCCCGCCGAAAGAATAAATCTGTCACGGTTGTCCCAGTTGGGGTTCTTGTAACTGAAATTCAGAAAATCGGCAAACAGCTCGTATCCTATGGGCGCGGCGCCTATACAGATACCGGGGTGACCGGACTTTGCGCGCTGAATTGCTTCCGACGACAAAATTCTTATGGTGTCAACACTCTTTTTGGCAACAGACATAATTTTCTCCTAATATGTAAAATTTTTTAAGTTTTCAAGATTTAAAAATTCGTAACCTTCCAGAAACTTCAAAAGCGTTTCAGCCATAAGCTTATTGCCGCCTTTTGAATTGCTTTCAAAGTTTATAGGAATTACGGGGTCGTGCACGCTCTGCCTTAAAAGCAGCCAGCCGTCGCCCTCGCCCTTTTTGAAATTAATTCTCGCGCCCTCGTAGTTTTCTTCCGCAAGGCGCATACCGTCCGATTTCAAAGCGTAAGCCTTTAAATCTTCGATAAGCTTTGCGCCCTCTTTTTTAAAGTCGGCAGACTTTTCGTTGAAGGTCAGTCTTATCTCGTCGCACTCGACGGCTTCGGGAAGGGTAGAGATAACGCTCGTCAGCTTTTCGCCCGCCTTTGCGTTTGCGAGAGAAATCAAAAGCTTTGCAACGACGTAAGCGCCGTCGTCAAGCATATAGTTTTCAAGAAACGCGGCGTGCCCAGAAGTTTCAATCGCAAGGGGAGAGTAGCCGCCTGCGGCGTTCACCTCGTTGCACTTGTCTATCACGTTTTTGTATCCGCGCATATATCTTAAATGTTTCCCGCCAAGACTTTCGATAAACTCGGTAAGTCCGTCGCTCGTAACCGAGTCGGTGACGATAACGCCCGCTTTATCCTTTAAAAGCATTGCCGAAAGTAAGGCTATAAGTCGGTTGCGGTTAATCTCGCCGCCGTCGCAGTCCACCGCGCCCGCGCGGTCTACGTCTGTATCGAAAATAATTCCGAGGTCTGCGCCGTGTTTTACGACTGCGTCGGAAAGGCTTTTAATCGCCTGCTTGTCCTCGGGGTTGGGGGCGTGGTTGGGGAAAAGTCCGTCGGGCTCTAGAAACTGGCTGCCTTCGGTGTTTGCGCCGAGGGGCTTTAACACCTTGTCCGCAAAAAATCCGCCCGCGCCGTTTCCCGCGTCGACTATTATTTTTTTGCCCGCAAGCGGTTTTTCTTTTCCCGTCTGTCTGCGTATAAGGTCTACGAGAATGCCCGAATACCCGTCCATAAAGGACTTGTTTTCGCAAACTCCCTTGCCGTTTTCGAAATTGCCGCTTTCGGCTAAGGCTAAAATTTCGTCGATATCTTTTCCGTCAAGTCCGCCGTCGGGGGTGAAAAATTTCAGCCCGTTCCTGTCATACGGCAGGTGCGAGGCGGTTATCATAATCGAGCCGTCGCAGCCGAAATCGGATTTTTTTAAAAGTATAAACATAGAAGGCGTGGAAGAAAGCCCCGTGTAAACGACGTTGCAGCCGCTTGCCGTCAGTCCTTCTTTAACGCATTTAACTATGCGGTCGGCGGAAATTCTGCTGTCGTTGCCAACGGCAATTTTAAGACGGGATTTTCCGCTTTTATTTTTAAGCCATTTTGCAAACGCGCGTGTAACGTCCAAAACCGCCCCGTCGGTCAAGGTGACGGGAGAATTATCGCCGACGGCAATTCCGCGCACGTCGGTTCCGCTTTTAAGATGTTTGTACTTTGCGCTTTGCATAATTTGATTATACAATATTAAACTTGTTTTTAGCAAGTATTTGACTTCGTTTCCGCCAAAATTTTTAAGCGGTAACCGCTGGTATTTTTTGATAAAATCCCGTTAAATCGTTTTATTTTTGGGCGCGGCTGTGGTATAATTTTGTACAATCAAATTTTTGGAGTAAATATAATGGCAAAGGAAAATTTCGTTGAACAGATTGCGGACATTGAAGCCGATTTTCCGCGTTGGTATACCGACGTTGTGATTAAGACCGGTCTTGTGGATTACGGACCCGTAAAGGGCACTATGGTAATCCGTCCTTACGGCTACGCCATATGGGAAAATATTCAGGCGGAGCTGGATAAAAGATTTAAAGCCACGGGGCACAAAAACGCTTATTTCCCTTTGCTCATTCCTATGAGCTTTTTCACGAAGGAGGCGGAACACGTTGAAGGGTTTGCGCCCGAGGTTGCGGTAGTAACCCACGCGGGCGGCGAAGAGCTTGCCGAGCCCCTTGCAATCCGTCCCACGTCGGAAACCATTTTCGGCAGTATGTATTCCAAGTGGATTCAGTCCTACCGCGATTTGCCCGTGCTTATAAACCAGTGGGCGAACGTTATGCGCTGGGAAAAAACCACCCGTCCTTTTTTGAGAACTTCCGAGTTTTTATGGCAGGAAGGACACACCGCGCACTCGACCGAAGAGGAGGCGCTGGACGAAACTATGAAGATGCTCGGCGTGTATAAAGAGTTCGCCGAAAACAGCCTTGCAATTCCCGTAATCTGCGGCAGAAAGACCGAAAAGGAAAAGTTCGCGGGCGCAGTTGCAACCTTCGGAATGGAAGCTATGATGAAGGACGGCAAAAGCCTGCAGGCGGGCACGAGCCATTATCTCGGACAGAACTTTGCAAAGGCGTTCGATATAAAATACCTCGACAAGGACGGCGCGCAGAAATTCGTTTACACCTCGAGCTGGGGTGTTTCCACAAGGCTTATCGGCGCGCTCATTATGGCGCACGGCGACAACCGCGGTCTGATTCTGCCGCCCGTAGTCGCGCCCACGCAGGTTGTTATAGTTCCCATCGCCGCTAAAAAAGGCGGGGTTCTGGAAGTCTGCGAAAAGCTTAAACAAAAGCTTGAAAAGGCGGGCGTGAGGGTAGTTCTCGACGACGGCGAGCAGAGTCCCGGCTGGAAATTCAACGAGTGGGAAATGAAGGGCGTGCCCCTCAGAATTGAGTTAGGTCCCCGCGACATCGAAAACGGCAAGGCAATGATTTTCCGCCGCGACACACTCGAAAAGAGCGAGTACGCTTTGGAAAATATCGAAGATACAGTGAGCGCACTTCTTGCAACCGTGCAGAAGGATATGCTGGAAGCCGCAAGAGTAAGGCGCGATAACCGCATTGTTTATGCGGAAGATATAAAGGGCATTTTGCAGGGCGTTGACGGCGGCAACTTCGTAAAAGCGGGCTGGTGCGGCTCGCGCGAGTGCGAGGACAAAGTAAAGACCGAAACCGCCGCAACCTCGCGCGTTATCGCCGAGGGCGAAACGAGCTGCAAGTGCGCTGTCTGCGGTAAAAAAGCCGCTCACACCGTAATTTTCGCAAGAGCTTATTAAGATATGTACAAACCCGTTCTCTACCACGCAACCGCGGTCGCCGTGTACGCCTGTATACTCGTAATCTGTATACTTGCGATAATTTACGGCGTGCGCACGCGTGCATACGTTAAAAGACAAAGAGTAACCGCGCTTTCGCGCGGTTTTTCGCCTTTGGACGTTCAGCGTATTTTTATAGGCAAAACCTTTCCGCGCAAACTGACCCGCGCGCTCATAGTTCACTGGGCGCAGATGGGTTATATCCGCGTGGAGTACGTCAGCCGAAACCGCGTAAAGCTCGTGTGCCGCAAACGTCCGCCAGACCACGCAAAGGATACGGCGGTATTCTTCGATAGAGGAACGTACGTCCGCGAGCGGGACGTATTCAACGGCGTGTTCGCAAGGCACGGAAGCGCGGTAGTAGTGAATATAAATAAACCGCTCATAAAAAAAGAAAAAGTGAAGTCCGTCAATGAGGCTTACGCTTCGCGCGAGGACGAGGGAGTGTTTTCATCAAAGCACTATAAACTCAAAGTCGCAACCTTTATACTGTCGTTTTTGCCCTTCGTGCTAAGCGGTGTTTATCTTGCGATAACGGGCAGCTTCGTGGGACTTATTCCGCCCTTTCTGATTATGATAGGGCTCTTCGTGTTCAGGTTCATTCAGGAAATTCCATTTCTGTTCAGGCTTATCTGGAGCCTGGGCTGGGTTGCGCCGTCAATCTTTCTGATGATAGACGCGTACGCCAACACCTTCGACCCGTGGGGCTTAGCGTACGCCTCGATCGCAATTCTGTTCGTCGGCAGTTACATCTTGGTGCAGTTCGTCGACCACCGCGAAAAGAATAACCTCGCCGACTATTCCGACCTCGTAAATTACAGAAAATTTCTGCTTTTTACAAGCAGGATAAAATTGCAGGAAGAGGGGATTGACTACTACGAGGTTCTGCCCTATCTGTACGCGTTCAATATAAAATTTCTGGTGAAGCGCAAGTTTAACCGCGAAAACCTGCCCGACTGGTTCGTGAGTCCGAACGGCGAAAGGGGGAACTTGCTGTGAGTACCGAAAATATTATCGTTGCTTCCCTTCTTATCGCGGCGGAATTTTTCGCAACGTTTATTCCCTTGATAATAGGCGTTGCCAAAAAACGGCGGGTTATAAAGCCCGTGGAATATCTTCCTCCGCGCGGAGCTTCGCCTCTGGACGTTATGCTCCAATACTACGGCGCAAAAGCCGAACCGAGGGAAATTTTTAACCCGCTTATGCTCTATTGGGCTGACCGCGGATTTATCACCATAGAAGAGGACTGCAAGCGCGGTTTAAAGCTCAGCAAATTAAAAGACTTGGAGCCCCCGACCGAAACCGAGTGCTTCAACCCGAAAACTTACGATATAGAAGTTCAGCTTTTTAACTGCATTTTCGCAAACGGACGCGAAACGTTTTACACGCTGGCGGCGCTGTCGGGCTTTAAAGAATTCTACGGACAGATAACCAACGCGTGCGGGACTTACGCGAAGAGAATTACCGACGAAAAATCGAGGGCGTTCAAAACGACGAGTCTTATAACGTCCTTCCTGTCCGCCTTAGCGGTAATTTTTATCGTGGGGCTCTCCATACAGGACACCGTACTGCTTATCTGTATATTCCCTATGGTTTCAATAGCCTTTCCGAAGCTGATAATTTCACTGCCGTCCAGCGCCAACGACGGTATGCCGAAGGGCTCGGTATTCAGGTTTCTTTTAATACCGTTCTTTCTGACCTTCGGCGGAATACCTATGTCGGTCGGCTTTATGGTTATGCCGTATCAGGCGGGCGTACTCGTCACCGTAGCACTGATAGTATGCGCGGTAAACGTGTTTATTCTGTCAAATAAAATCGACGTACGCACTAACGAGCAATTAATATCGTACGCCAGAATCTGCGGGTTCAAAAAGTTTTTACTGCTTGCCGAAGCAAGACAGCTTGAAGAGTTAGTGGAAGACGACCCCGGTTATTACTACAATATTCTGCCGTACTGCTACGTTCTGAAGATAACCGAAAAAATGAAAGCCAAGTTCGATACGATTGCGCTCGACGGTCCCGCGTGGTACCTCGG
>JAIEAS010000032.1 GCA_029071285.1 Clostridia bacterium | reverse complement strand
TTTCGCAAAAGGAGGAAAACGCGATGGAAAGAGAACATAGTATTCAAAGCTATAAGGACGCGGAATAATTCCGAGTTAATGTCCGAATAAGGATACTTGAATCAACAAAGAGAAATAAAAGAAAATACTGTTATCGTAAATTTGGTAACTGGTGAAGAAATGAGAGGACAGTTGAATTTATCAGATAGCGCAATAGAAAAGTGTGCAACGATTCTTGCAAACAGGTTGACTGAGTTTATGAAGTCAGAGCGCGAGCTTACGCCTGATAATATTTTCGGGAGGATTTACAAATGAAAAAGAAGGCTGTAATATACGCGCGTTTCAGTTCGTACGGGCAGACCGAGCAGTCAATAGAGGGACAACTTCGTGAGTGTTATGCATTTGCAAAGCGCAACGAGTTAATGATTGTCAGCGAGTATATAGACAGAGCAATGACGGGAACAAGCGATCACCGTCCCGACTTTCTTAAAATGATAGAGGACAGTAAGAAGAAAACTTTTGATTTTGTGCTTGTATATCAATTGGATAGGTTTGCCCGCAACCGCTATGACAGTGCAATTTATAAGTCCAAACTTAAAAAGAACGGTGTGCGTGTAATTTCAGCAAGAGAAAATATCACAGATGACGCAAGCGGAATTTTAGTTGAGGGTATGCTTGAGAGTATGGCGGAGTATTTTTCCGCAGAGCTTTCGCAAAAGGTAAAGCGCGGTATTCGTGAAAGTCTTTTAAAAGGTAATTGTCTTGGAGGAATAAAACTTTTCGGTTATGACATTAAAGATAAAAAATGGGTAATAAACGAAGCGGAAAGTCTGATAGTAAAAGAGATATTCGAAAGATACAAGAATGGCGAAAAGGCAAAAGATATCGTGCAATGGCTGAATATCTGCGGAATCAAAAACAAGAAAGACAAACCTTTTAATATTGACGTTATATCTCGAATGATCAGAAACGAACGCTATGCAGGCAGACTGTATCACGACGGTATTCTTTATGAAAACGTTATACCGAAAATTATTGACGACAAGCTGTTTAAGGCTTGTAATACGATTATGGACGAACATAAGCATAAAAACAGAACAAGTGAAAACGTCGGCGAATACGTATTGAGCGGTAAACTGTATTGCGGAAATTGCGGTTCGCTGATGACGGCTGAAACGGGTACGAGCAAAACAAAAACTGTATACCATTATTATAAATGTTTTAACCGCAAGCTGAATAAAGGACAATGTAGTAAATCAAATTATTCCCGTGATAAACTTGAAGATTTGGTTTTTACCAAAACGGTTGATTACATCTTGCAGTCAGAAACAATAGAGCGCATTGCCGAAATAGTAGTAAAAAAATATAACGAAGAAATAGCACAGTCCGTGATACTCAATTCTTTGGAAAGCAGGTTGCGCGAAGTCGAACACTCTATCTCGGGACTTGTTTCGGCAATGGAGCAGGGAATAGTAACAAAGACTACAAAGGACAGAATGTTTGCGCTTGAAAGCGAACGTGAAGATTTGGAAAGTAAAATCAGCGTAGAAAAGAGTAAGCAGTCAAAGCCTCTGAATATTGAGCAGGTTAAGGCGTTCTTAAATATGTTTACCGACAGAGAGCTTTCAGACGGAAATTATAAGAACGAGTTTTTTAACAGCTTAATAAACAGAGTGGTGTTGTATGATGATAAAGTTTGTATTTATTACAATACTTCGCCCGATACTGAAAGTGAAGTTAAGATAAAAGAAAAAGAGGCGGGAAGCCGTTTAGGCTTCCCGCCCCCGAAAGGGCAAAAAAATAAATGCAACCCGTCTGAGTTCAAACGAGTTGCATTTGGCGCGGAAGAAGGGATTTGAACCCTTGCTACGGTTTCCCGTACTACTCCCTTAGCAGGGGAGCCCCTTGAGCCACTTGGGTACTTCCGCTCAAAGCTAAATAAATATAACATATATTATTATTTTTGTC
>JAIEAS010000319.1 GCA_029071285.1 Clostridia bacterium | reverse complement strand
GATGACGGCGGTATTTTCGAAGGGGAAAATCCCGTCCGGACAAGCTATCCTAACGCCTGGGTAAATATTACATACGGCTGTAACAATTTTTGCAGCTATTGTATAGTTCCGTTCGTTCGCGGCAGAGAGAGGAGCAGGCGTTCTGAAAATATAATCGCGGAAGTTAAAAGCTTAATCGCCGAGGGCTACAAAGAAATTACTCTTTTAGGGCAGAACGTGAACTCGTACGGAAACGGAACGGACGATTTGACTTTTCCGCAACTGCTTGAAAAAATTGCAAACTTAGACGGAAAATTCAGACTGCGTTTTATGACAAGTCACCCCAAAGATTTTTCCGAAGAGTTGGCAAAGGTTATTGCCGCAAACGAAAAGATATGCAATTGCGTACATCTTCCCGTGCAAAGCGGTTCAGATACTGTGCTGAAGGCAATGAACAGAAAATACACGGCGCAGGATTATCTTACAAAAATATCCTTTCTTAAAAAGCACGTTCCGGACTGCGCGGTGACAACCGATTTAATCGTAGGGTTCCCCGGTGAAACCGAAGAAGATTTTGAAGCGACTTTAAGCCTTGTAAAAGAAGTAAATTTTTCTTCGGCGTTTACGTTCGTGTACTCGAAGCGCGAGGGAACGGTTGCCGCAAAAATGCCAAATCAGATTTCGGAAGAGGTCAGCAAGCGGAGAATAATGCGGCTTGTGGATTTGGTAAATTCTTTGACGCGCGAACACTCCAAAGAATACGTCGGCAAAACGGTTGAAATTCTTTGCGAGGATTACGATAAAAAGAAGGGCATGTATTTAGGCCGTGACGTTTACGGCAGAATGGGCTATTTCAAAAGCGAAACAAACGTTATCGGCGAGTTTGTCAATATCAAAATCAGTAAAGCAAACGGCGTTTCTCTGATAGGCGAGCGCGTATAAGGAACAAAATTATGGCACTTTCACAAATGATGCAGCACTACTTTACCATAAAGGAAAAGTATAAAGATTGCATAGTATTTTACAGACTTGGCGATTTCTACGAGATGTTCTTCGACGACGCCGTAAAAGGGGCAAACCTTTTAGGGTTGACGCTTACGGGCAGGGATTGCGGGCTTGAACAGCGTGCGCCTATGTGCGGAATACCTTTTCACGCGGCAGACGAGTATATTGCAAAATTGGTGTCTTTAGGAGAAAAGGTTGCAATATGTGAGCAGCTTGAAGACGCTTCCGCTTCAAAGGGCATCGTTGAACGCGGAGTGGTGCGGGTTGTTACTGCAGGCACGATTACCGACGACGAACACCTGAACGAAAAAACGAGTAACTATGTGTGTTGCGCGTTTAAAAATGCAGAAAGCGTTGCACTCGCGTGGGCGGACATTACAACCGGCGAACTGTCTGCAACTGAATTTACAGGGACTAATTGTGTATCGCAGAGTACTTCACATATAGCAAAATTGGGCGTAAAAGAGGTGATTTGCAATGATGATTACCTTTTTGAAACTAAAAACGAGCCTTTAATCGTGCGCGGGGTTTTGCCGCATTTTTCAAGTTATCCCGAGTGGT
>JAIEAS010000318.1 GCA_029071285.1 Clostridia bacterium | reverse complement strand
ATCGAGGGCTACTCGCCGAAAGACAGCGGATACGTGGAAGAGGATACTTCAAATTACACTTACCGCCGCTTTTTAATGTCGGCAATGGGCAGCGATATCGAATACGTTATATCTTACGATTTTGAAAAGGACGACGCCGATGGCAAGCTTTCGAAATTCCGCGCAGACCTGGTTGCCGCAATGTACGATATCGATACGGCGATTTCTACGGCAGTCACAAATTCAGATATAAATAAATTCAACGCGGCGGGCGCGGGTGATAGGATAGAAATTTCGCAGACTATGTACGAAGTTTTGAAACTGGCGCTGCGTCTGTATGAGGAAACGGACGGCTACTACAACCCCGCGGTGTATTACAGCATTTACGCATACCGCTTCGGTTTAATGCAGTACTATCCGACCAAAGCTTCGGAATTGCCGAACGACGAAGATATTGCAAAGTACACCGAACTTGCAAGTCATTTCGGCGATTTAACGATAGATAAAAACGATAATAAATACTATGCAACAAAGCCCGAATACACCGTTGAAGTCGGCGGTGAAGTCCTTGCAATGAAAATAGATTTGGGCGGTATCGGCAAGGGCTATGCCGTTGACAAAGTGGAAGAGGTTTTCAATGACTGCGGATTTCACTACGGCTATTTTAACCTGGGTGCAAGCAGTATGCTTATGCGCGGCCACCCCACAGAGGGTAGCTGGTATATGTTTTTAAAGAACCCCCGCGGCATTTCGGACGAAAATTATCTGAAAATCCCCGCCCGCAATGAAAAGCTTTCCACCAGCGGCGATAATATGAAATTTTATATTATAGACGGAACGCGTTACTGCCACGTAATAGACCCCACGACGGGCAAACCTATTCAGACGGGGATTATGTCGGCAACCATAATAGGCGGAAGCGCGGCGGAGGACGACGCGTATACGACGGCTATTATGGCAATGGGCAAGGACAAGGCGGTTGAGTTTATAAAAACCAGGCTTACGGACAGAAAAGTGGTTTTCACCTGCGTGTAAAATATGGCGCTTAAAAAGATTGAACAAGTAAAACAGGATAAGGGTTTTAAAATCTTTGACCTTATAATTTACGGCGTAATCGCAGTTACCGTCGCCGTGCTGTTTATCGTGATTTTTACCACCCGAAACACCGACCCGCTTACGGGGCTGAGGGTGTACGTCAAGGCGGAGCTTGTCTTCGAGTACGAATTCGGTATGACCGAAAGTGCGGAGGACGGTAAACGGAGCGAGCGGATAACGGTGGAAGAGGACGGCGACAATATTAAGATAATAATCGAGGAAGGGAACGACAGAAACACAATTCAGATAGACAAAAAGGCAAAGAGCGTAAAAATGGTTGAAGCCAACTGCAACGGCAGGGACTGTATGCTTATGAAAATGAAAAACAACAGCGACCAGATAATATGCAATTCGCACAGAGTCAGAATAGAACCCTATATCAACGACCTCGGCAATCCGAATATAACGATATAAAAAAAGCACCGCGTACGCGGTGCTTTTTTTTGTTGTTAAATTTTCTAAGCCGTTTGTTCGGGTTGAGCAGGAGTTTCTTCCGCAACAACCTTGCGGCTGATAATAATGTGTCTGGGGCACTTTGCAACGCAGGTAAGACAGCCCGTGCATTTTGAGTAATCAATCTCGGGCAGATTGTCTTTCATAGTGATTGCGCCGTGAGGACAGCTCTTCGCGCATATACCGCAGGCGATACAGCCGACCTTGCAGACGCTGGTAACTTCCTTGCCTCTGCACTTGGACGAACACGCGACGTATACGGGCGCCGAAGCGGGGATACGGTCGATAATGTTTTTGGGGCAGGCGGTTATGCACGCGCCGCAGGATACGCATCTGTCGGGGTCAACCTGAGCAAGTCTTCCCGTAACCTCGATAGCGTTTTCGGGGCAGACCGCTTTACAGTCGCCGCAGCCGAGGCAGGCGTAGGAACAGGCCTTGTTTCCGCCGAGCAGCGAGTTGCAAGCGGCGCAGGTGGGGTTGCCCTTGTACTCGAACTTATCCGCACAGTTTTCCACGCCGCCGTTGCAGTGGACGACTGCAACCGTGCGTTCTTCGTCTTTGAGCTCGATTCCCAGAAGCTTTGCGATTTCGGCTTTGCCTTCGGGCGAGGTTACGTGGCAGTCGCTAAGCTCCGCGCCGCCAGCCGCAAGCTTGGAAGCGAAGCCGCTGCAGCCCGAGCAACCGCAGCCGCCGCAGTTTGCGCCTGCGAGGTTATTTAATATTTTGGTGATTTTTTCGTCAACGTTTACTTTAAAAACTTTGCCGACGATGAGAATTAACGCGCCGATTAAAAGCGCCGAGCCTGCAAAAATTCCCGCGACGATAGCTACGGTAATCCAGGTCTGATTAGTTACTTCAAGTAAATTCATAATTTCACTCCCTTATAAGCTGATATAGCTGAATACCGTAAACGCCATACAGATAAAGCAAGCGGTAACCATTGCAATGGGGAAACCTGCAAGCGCCTTAGGCGTTTTGTAGTAGTTGAGTTTTTCGCGCATACCGCTCATTATAATCATAACGAGGGTGAAGCCCAGTCCCGCGAACAGCGAGTACAGCACCGCCCAGCCCAGATTCATTGAAATGGATTCGGATACGCCGGAGATTACCTGACTTAATGAGCCTAAGTCTAACTTGTCGCCGTTCATAGTAGCGTTGGTGAAAAGTTCGGTAACGCCGAGAACCGCGCAGTTCGTCGTAATCAAAGGAAGGTATACGCCCATTGAATTGTAGAGCGAGGGGGAAATCTTGCGGATAATTGCTTCCAGCATCTGTACAAGCGAAGCTATGATAAAGATGAAGAAGATTATTTCCAGAAACTCTATCTTGAGGGGAACCATTACGTAGGTATAGATGGGGTAGGTTACAAGGGTTGCAAGAACCATAACCAAAGTAACCGCAACGCCCATACCCGCCGCGCTGGAGGTCTTTTTGGAAACTCCGAGGAAGGGGCAGATACCGTAGGTTTTAGCCGTAATAAAGTTATTCGTAAGTACTGCAGAGAGTACTACCACAATAAATGCAGCCATAGTTTACGCAGCCTCCTTTAACAGATTTTCACGCGCAAGCTTGTTTGCCTTAACTCTGCGCGTACGCTCGAAGCAGTCGATTATATATACGAACACCGCAATGCAGATACCGTATACGAGGAACGCGCCCGCGGGCTTTGCAAGCATACCCACGCCGAAATCCATAATCTGATATCCGAACAGCGAGCCTTTGCCGAAGAATTCGCAGATGACGCCCATTATCGTAAGCGCAGCCGTAAATCCCAGTCCGTTCGCAATTCCGTCCACGGCTGATTCAACAACCGTGTGTTTGTTTGCAAATGCTTCCGCTCTGCCTAAGATTATGCAGTTAACGACTATCAGCGAAAGGAAGCCGCCCAGACTGTCGTATAAATCGGGAACGTATTTGTAGAGGAATATTCTCGCAAAGGTAACGAGGGTTGCTATAATTACGATATAGCAGGGGATACGCACCGCGTCGGGAATAACTTTTCTGAGCAATGAAATTAATATATTGCTCAGTGTGAGTATTACTACGACGGTAAGTCCCATACCCATTGAAGAGAATGCCGAGCTGATAAGTCCCAGAGTGGGGCAGGTACCGAGTACGAGCATAAACGTGGGGTTCTGGAAAATAAGTCCGTCTAAGGTAATCTTTTTAAACTTATTCATTTTCTTCTCCTCCTTCTTCAAGCGCAATGCAATTATCGTAGTTGCCCGCCGCGAACAGCGCCGCATTGAACAGGGTGTAGGTGGATTCCGAAGCTCCGGTCTGTAACAAATCGCTCTTGCCTTCGCCGGGGTACTCGAAACCGCCGTTGTAGAAGTTAAGCAGTTCGTCAACGCCCTTGCCTACGAACATAGGAATGTTCTTCAACGCTTTATTAATATAGTCGTCGTTCGTTCCGCCGCCCTTGACGTGGGTGATGCTCGTTATCTTCTTGTCCGTGCCGACTAAGATTTCAAGCGTCATACTCGTTGCGTGCGCGTAACCGCTGGTAACTACCGTGTACTTAACGCCGGTTACGTTCTTTTCTTCGTCATAAAGAACTTCGTGCTTCGTAAGGTTGGTTTCGATATTGCCCGTATACAGGAAGTTTTCGTAAATATTAACGGTGCCGCCTGTTATTCCGGGTTGTGCGTTTACAAAGTAGATAGCTCCGTTTACCGCATTACAGATAGCGGTCTTCGTACCCGTAACGGTTGCGTTAGTAATAAGGTCGGGGGAGTAGTAGATGCCTTCGGTATAGATTTGTCCGAACTGGTTTAACGCCTTGTCGGAAACTCTGTCTATATAGCTCTGCTTTTCGTTGCCTGTGATGGCGATTTTGCCGATGCCGCTTATTTTGCCGCTCTTTACGAGGACTACTATCCAGCAGGTAACCGTACCGCCTTCATAGCCGTTTTTACCCTTTGACCTTATAAGGTAGTTGCCGTCGTCCAGGATGTGATAAGCTTCTTCGATATCGGCGTTGCCGAAATAGTTGGCAACCGCAAGCTTTTCTTTCTTTACGGACTGGCCGTAAATTTTGTTGATTGCGCGGTCTGTTTCTTCCTCGGGTGAAACGTACATAAGCGCGTTCATTAAGGTGAGGAAAACGCCGCAGACCAGAAGCACGCAGAGAAGGGCTGCTATGCACTTAAAGACGTTGCTTTTGAAAAACTGTTTAGCCGTCATTTAATTGCCCTCCTTTTCGGGATTTTCAACCTTTGCTTCCGCATTGGTGTCCACAATCATATTTTCAGCCGCTTCTTCAACCTTTTCTTCAACGGTCTTTGCCTTTTTGGCTTTTTTGACTTTGATATAGCCGAAGGGCCTTCTTATCATGTACTTATCGATGAGGGGTACGAACAGGTTCATTAAAATGATTACGAACGAGGTTACTTCGATTTTGGTGTAGTATCTTAATACCGCAACTAAAACCGCCGCAACTACGTAGTAGAAAATCTGTCCGTAAACGCCCTTGGGAGAGGTGCAGTAATCGGTGAACATAAACACCGAGCCGAACAGCACGCCGCCCGAGAAAAGGTGGGGCAGGAAGAGCTGCATATTGTAGATATAGCCGCCCGTCTTGACGTAAGCAAAGCCGGACATAAATACCGCGGTAAATCCGAATACCGCTATGAAAAGGAGAGGTTGCCACCATTTGATGACTTTGCGAATGCAGAGATAAATATAGCCGACGAGAATAGCTACTTTGCAGGTTTCACCTATACAGCCCGCAACGCCCGTGCCGAGGAACAGGTCCAAAACGGTAACTTTTGTTACGGGGTTGCCGTCAGAGGAAAGCAGCCACGAAAGGTTGGTTGCGTCGGTGAATACTCCGCTCGTAAAGTTGAGCGCCGAAAAATTCGGGGCGGTGTAGGCGGATATCGCAAAGCTTATAAACATAAACACGCGCGCCGCCGACGCGGGGTTCACAAGGTTTTTGCCCGTGCCGCCGAACAGCATTTTTACGATTGCTATCGCAAAAATTCCGCCGATAATCACTTCATAGAAAACTTCGTACCACTTGTCGGTGGTGGGGAGTATCAGAGCCAAAATAATTCCGGTTACTATCGATGAATAGTCAAACTGCTTCACCCAGCGTCTGCACACGGCTTTTGCGTCCGCGCACTTTTTCGCAAAGCCCTTGTTGGCTATGAAAAAGTAAACGAACTCTGTCGCAACGCACGAGAATACCGACATAAGTATAATGAGGAGAGCCTGCCAGCCGAAGTACACGCAGCCCGCGACAACGCAGGGCAAAAGCGCGATAATGACGTCCAGCATAATGCTTTTTGTGGTGCGTTTTGATTTGACGTGAGGAGGGGTGGAAATTACTACTGAATTATCCATATCAATTCTCCTTTTTTGCGCGAAGGGCAGCCTTCGTCTTTCTTATTGCCTGAATTAAGGGGCGTTTAGCGGGGCAGACGTGTTCGCACGCGCCGCACTCGATACAGTAGGAAACGTTTCCGTACTTAGCCGCCGACTCGAAGTCGCCGCCCGCCGAATAGAACGCGGTGTTCATCGGCATAAGGTGCATAGGGCAGACGTCCGCGCACATTCCGCAGTTTAAGCAGGGGGTGGGTTCTTCCGCCGCAGCCTCGCCGTCGGTGAGAAGAAGCACGCCCGAAGTAGTCTTGTGCGTGTAAACGTCGTAGCTTGCAATTGCAGTGCCCGTCATAGGTCCGCCGAGAATTGCCTTTTTGGGCGATACCGAAACTTCTACAACTTCGCCCTCGGCGTTCTTTTCCCCAACGGTAATTTCGCCGCCGCAGAATTCAACTATATCCTTAACGGGAGTGCCGATTTTTGCCCAGAGGTTTTTGGGCTCCTTAACGCCCTGACCCGAAACGGTAACTATTCTTTCGATAAGGGGCTTGCCAAGCTCGACCGCCTCGCACACAGCAAAGCAGGTTGCAACGTTCTGAACGATTACGCCGACGTCGGCGGGCAGTTTGCCGAGCCCGACCTTTCTGCCGGTGGTCGTATAAATAAGCTGCTTTTCGCCACCCATAGGGTACTTTTTGGCAAGCTTCACGGGCTGGATATCGTCGTAAGCTTCAAACTTTTCAATGCAGTCGGGTTTGTTCGTTTCGATTGCGATAATTATTTTGCTCACGCCCAAAGCCGAAGCCATATACCTTGCGCCGCGCGCAATTTCGTCCGTCTTTTCAAGCATAAGGCGGTAGTCGCAGGTAAGGTAGGGTTCGCACTCCGCGCCGTTCACGATTAAGGTATCAACGGGCTTTTCGGGCGAAACCTTTACCGCCGTGGGGAAGCCCGCGCCGCCGAGACCTACGATTCCCGCGTCCTTAATCCTCTGTTTGATTTCTTCCGCCGAGGGGGAAGTAA
>JAIEAS010000317.1 GCA_029071285.1 Clostridia bacterium | reverse complement strand
TTGAAGTCTGCGACGACGTTCAGGGAATTATCAAGAGCGAGCAAAAGACCGCCCTACTCGTTACCCACGATATTTCCGGAGGCGATAGCCCTTTCGGATAAAGTTGTGGTTCTCTCCGCCCGCCCCGCCAAAGTGGTTGCCGAGCACCTCATCGAATTCGGCGAAGGCAGTCCCAAAAAGCGGCGCGAATGCAGCGAGTTTTCCGCAACCTTCGAAGTTTTAAGAAAAGAGCTGGGTATTTAACAAGGTGTACCGTTAACTTACTAAAGGAAAACACTCAAATGAAAAAGACAAAACCAACCTACTCGCGCGAACACCTCGCGTACCTGAAAAAGATAAAACACAAAAAGATTTTCGTAACCCTGTCACGGATATTTATTCTCGCGCTCGTTTTAGGCGTCTGGGAGCTTTGCGCGCAGCTGCAGGTTATCGACCCGTTTATAACCAGCTCGCCGTCGAGAGTGTGCTTAACGATAGCCGACCTTTACAAAAACGGGAGCCTGTTCTACCATATAGGAATTACCCTTATGGAAACTATGGCGGGCTTCGTGATTGCAATAGTTCTCGGCTACGCCGTTGCAATCGTGCTGTGGTCGAGCGAAACGGTAAGAAAGATTTTAGAGCCCTATATCGTGGTTTTAAACTCGCTGCCCAAAATTGCGCTCGGTCCCCTCATTATCATCTGGATAGGAACGGGCTACGACGCGATAATTTTTATGACCGTGCTCGTATCAATTATCGTCTGCATAATGAATATGCTTGCGGGCTTTATCGCGGTTGATAAAACGAAGCTTCTGTTAATGAAGTCTATGGGCGCAAGCAAGGCTACCACTTTGCGCAAGCTGATTATTCCCGCATCGTTGCCCACCCTTATAAGCACCTTGAAAGTTGCCGTGGGGCTTGCGTGGATAGGCTCGATTATGGGCGAATACATCGTATCCCGCGCTGGGCTAGGCTATCTTATAGTGTACGGCGGTCAGGTGTTTAAGCTTGACCTCGTAATGGCGGCAACTTTTATCCTCTGCGTGCTTGCAGGCGGTATGTACGGAATTATAT
>JAIEAS010000316.1 GCA_029071285.1 Clostridia bacterium | reverse complement strand
TTACCAACCTGAAAGCGGGTTCATTTAAACAGGGCGCATCAACCATAAGCCAGCAGCTTATAAAAAATACACACCTTTCAAACGATAAAACGATTAAACGCAAACTGAAAGAAATTAAACTCACCAAAAAACTTGAAAAGCGATACGAGAAAAATCAAATTCTCGAAATGTACCTGAATACGATATATTTCGGGCACAAATGCTACGGACTTCAAAGCGCGGCGGAATTCTATTTTAACAAAAAAGCCGAAGATCTGACACTTACCGAAAGCGCGACTATAGTAGGACTTTTGGCTTCGCCGAACAATTACTCCCCTTTCAAAAATCCCGAAAAAAGCCTTTCGCGCAGAAATCTGGTTCTTAAAAATATGCTTGATTGCGGTTACATCGATAAAACAACTTATACCCAGTCAATAAAAGAACCGTTGAATGCCGTTCAGACAACAAAAACCTCCAAACACGGAGATTATATAAACGCCGTCTTTGACGAGCTGGGAGACATTGACTTCAACTACTATTCCCTTGCCGACGGCTGTATTATAAAGACTTATTTGAATTGCAAAATGCAAAACCTGCTCGAACAGACCGACTATCCCTGCGATAATGCGGCAATAGTAACAGATAATTTCAGCGGAGGCGTAAAAGCTTATAAGTCAACTATCGGCAGCGTAAAACGCCAGCCGGGGTCAACAGTTAAGCCCCTGTTCGTTTACGCGCCCGCAATCGAAGAAAAGCAGTTGAGCCCTTTCACAAAAATCTTAGACGAAAAAATCGACTACGGCGGTTACTCTCCCGAGAATTTCGATAAAAAATACCACGGCTACGTATCAGTAACTGACAGCCTAAAGTATAGCTATAACGTTCCTGCAGTTAAAACGCTTAACGCCCTTACTATAGACAAAATAGAAAAATACGTTACCGCAATGAATTTAAAACTTGAGGACGACGAAAAAAATTTGTCGCTAGCACTCGGCGGAATGAAGTACGGACTATCCTTAAAAGAGCTTGCCGATTGTTATACAATTTTCCCTAACGGCGGCAGTTACACCCCTTCACGGTTTATCAAAGAGATCGTATCAAAAGACGGCAAAGTATTGTACCAAAACAAACCGATAAAAAGCAAGGTGTATTCCGAAGGCACATGTTCGCTTATAAACGATATGCTGCTTGAAACTACCGAAAGCGGCACAGCTAAAAAATTAAAAAATTTTGATTTTGATATCGCGTCAAAAACAGGCACCTGCGGCAACACAGACGGCAACACCGATGCCTACGCAATAAGTTACACGGCTGAAAATTGTATAGCCGTTTGGCTTGGCGACAAAGACAATAAACGTTCACAGATTACAGGAGGAAATGATTGCTGTAAAATATTACAAAACGCACTCGACCAGCTTTATTCTGAGCATAAGCCGGAAATGCTGGACACCGACAGCGGAACGGTTACGGTAAAAATCGATTTGGAAGAATACTCCGAAAACAACAAAATTGTATTAGCAGACCCTGTCTGCCCTGTCCTTAATACGATTACCGTAAAAGTTTTAAAAGGCAACGAGCCTAAAATTCAGTCGGACAGATTTTCCGTTCCTTATATATCCACGCCCGAAATTTCAATAAATAATAACGCCGTAAACATTAAATTATGTTACGCGAAGTACTATTCATTTATTGTAAAACGCACCAAAAACGGCAAACAAGAGGTAATTTATGACGGAAAATGGCAAGAAACTATCTGCGATTATCCCAAAGAAGGTTCTTACACTTATTACGTTACTCCCTATTTTACCGACGGTAAAGACGTTTATTTAGGCAAAGAAATTACTCTGCCGCCCGTTAATCTTGGTAGCAACACCGACTCACCGCAGATAAAAATTCCAGACATTGCCCACAAGGACTGGTACAATCAATAAATAAAGCGGTGCCGAAATTTGGCACCGCTATTTTATTATAACGTGATAGTTTCAAGGGTTGCAACCGCTTCGTCAACCAAAGCCTCAACGTCAAGTTTAGCCTCTTCGGCAATAACGTCCGAAAGCTTAGGTCTTGTGACAGGATGCTTAGGCAGAAATACCGTACAACAATCCTCATATGGTTCTATTGAAGTCTGATAAGTACCTATCGCGCGACTGCGTTCAATTATTTCGTCCTTATCAAAACCGCACAGCGGTCTTAGTACGGGTAGGTTTTGAACGACGTTGTTTGAAGAGGTCATCCCCTCCACCGTCTGACTCGCAACCTGCGCCAAACTTTCACCCGTGATTAAGCATTGCGCACCGCACTTCAAGGCAATGCGTTCTGCAATACGCATCATAAACCGCCTTAAAAGGGTTACCATATAATCACCGTTGCAAAGGCTGTGAATTTGTTCCTGAATTTTTGTAACCGACACAATATTCAAAGTCGTTCCGCAAGTATAGGTTGAAAGCTGTTTTGCAAGTTCTATAACCTTTTCACGCGCTTGCAAGTTCGTATACGGATAACTGTGGAAATGAATACATTCGATTTTCATCCCTCGCTTGGCAATCATATGACCGGCAACAGGACTGTCAATACCGCCGGAAATTAACAGCATACCCTTGCCCGAAGTTCCGACGGGCATACCGCCCGCACCATTGAAAAACTCGTTAAAGACCAAAGCGGTACCGTTTTCACGTATGTCGATATTGATTATAAAGTCGGGATTATGAACGTCCACCTTAATTGACGGAATATTATCCAGAAGTCTGCCGCCGATTTCCGCGCTGACCTGCATGGAATTAAGGCTGAAGCTTTTATCCGCTCTGTGGGTATCCACCTTAAAGCTGCCTTCAGCCGAACAGACTTGTTTTGCGGCGTTAAATATTTCATTCATGTCTGCGCGCACTTTCAGCGCAACACTGTAGGAATGAATACCGAAAACTTTACCAAGTCTTTCCGTAATAACGTCGATATCGTTTTCCGAAAAATTTTCAATTAAATACCTACCGCTATGCCGATGAATTTCGTGTCGTATTCCCTTTAAACTCTTTTCCATATTAACGGCAAAAACGCGCTCAAACCAGCCTCTGTTTTTGCCCTTTAAATGTAATTCGGAGTATCTTATTATTATTACTTTTTCCATAATCTAAGTCATTAACCGCCTTCTGTTTGCTACGGTTTCGTTTAATATTCCAGCCGCGGCACGGACTTCTTGCTCGGTTGAATCTGTCGAAAAGCTTATTCTTAATATACCATCGGCAAGCTGTTTATTTATGCCGCAGGCAAGAACCACCCGCGAATACCTTTTGTTGCTGTTTGACGAACACGCCGAACCCGTACCGATTATCAGCCCCTTGTCGTCAACTTCGTGCAAAATAGTTTCACCGCGTACACCTTTTGCTATAACCGAAATTATATATGGTGATGCGCTTTCAAGGCTTATTATGTCAAACATAGTACTATCCAAAAGTGAACAAAATAGCCTTTTTAGCGCTGAAACATGGTCAAATGCCTGATTTATATCATTAAACTTCTCTTTTGCAGCAAATTCAAAACACTTTATGCCAAATACGTTTTCCGTACCACTGCGCAGGTTTTCTTCCTGCCCGCCGCCGAAAATCAACGGTTTTAAAACCAAATCTTTTCTCTTGATTAACGTGCCGACTCCTTTTATTCCGCCGATTTTGTGCGCGCTTACCGAGTACAAATCAATATCTTTTGTCAGGCGAAAATTTATTTTACCGAAAGCCTGAACGCCGTCGGAATGAAACAGCGTATACTTATTTTTTGTTTTAACTTTTTTAGCAATTTCGGCTACGTCGTTTACAGCTCCCGTTTCATTATTTACGTGAATTACGGAAACAAGCGATGTCTTATCATCCACAAGACTCAAAAGATGATTTACGTCCACACTTCCGTCACTATTCAAATTTGCAAAGCGAACTTCAATTCCGCGCTGTTTCGCCTCGTTAACCGCTTCAAAAATTGCAGAATGTTCGCCCGAAGTTGTAACGATATTTCCGCGCTTTCCTCCGCAAAGTATTGCATGATTATCCGCCTCGGTACCGCCGGAGGTGAACACACAGGAAAACTTGTTTTCGTCAGCTATACACGAAACTATATTTTTCCGCGCCTCTTTTAACTGCAAGTTTAAATTATAACCCGCCCTGTAAAGTGCAGACGGATTATAAAATTCTTGCATCAGATATTTTTCAGCAGACTCTAAAACCCGCTCGTTCGGCTTGGTCGTTGCCGCATTATCTAGATAAATCATTAAATTTCAATCATACCTTCAAACGACTGTCTTACCGTTCCGTCAAGTTCGACTTCGCCGCTTTCGTTGTATTTTACGAAAAGGTCGCCGCCGGTTAACTTTACCGTAATAATCTCATCTTTTTTGCAGTGTCCGCCTTCAATAGCCGCGACAGCAACAGCAACCGCTGCCGAACCGCAAGACAATGTTTCCCCGTTGCTCTTTTCCCAAACGCGCATTTTAACCGTGACGTTATTTACCACGCGCACGCATTCAACAAAAATTCCGTGAGGAAAATAGCCCGATTCGGTTACGGTTTGACCGAGAGCCTCTAAATCTACCCCTTCAACTTTATCACAGAAAATCACGCAGTGCGGATTTCCGACGTTTACTAGAGTTACAGGATAGATTTTCTCACCGAATTTTAATTGCTTTTCAATAAATCTGCCGCTTAAATTCGAGGGCAATAACCCGGCTTCAAAAGCAGGTTTGCCGAGATTTACAGTTACAGAACTTGCTTTTCCGTTAAAGCTGTTAACGCGAAGATTTTTAACTCCGCTGATAGTTTCTATACTCATAGTTTCATCAGTGAAACCGTTATCAAACAGATATTTCGCAACGCATCTGAGCGGATTTGCCGCCATACCGCCGTCGCTTCCGTCGCTGTTGAATACACGCATTTTTGCAGCCGCAACGTCGGATTTTTCAACCATAACAACGCCGTCCGCGCCGATTGCATAATGCCTGTCGGAAAAGTTTATGGCGAGTGACTCGGGGCAGGTAATCCTGTCGTCCATATTGTTAAATAAGATATAATCGTTACCGCAGCTCTGCATTTTGCAGAAATCAAGCTTCAGCTTTTCTTTTCTCAAATTGTTAATATCAACGAGTTCGGTATTAAACTGGTTATACCTGCCTGCAATTACGTCAGCCAGCGCGTTAGCCGTATCAAGCGACGTAAGCACGGTAATGCCGAGAAGAATTGCGTGATGGTGCAAACTGATATAGTTTGAAATCGATTCCACGTCGGTCTTGCCTGTGTACACGACGTAATCCACTTTTCCTTCGTCCATAAGCTTGAAAATTTCTTCGTTTGAAGAAAGCCTTGCAACATCGGTACATTCAAGCCCGAGACTTCTTATAACGTCAGCTGTACCTTTGGTTGCATACAAAGTAAGTCCCAAATCGGCAAACTTTTTAACGATATTTATAATTTCGGGTTTATCCTGGTCGTTAATGGTGAAGTAAATGCCCGAAGGATTGCTTTTGGTCGGGTGTTTCATATTGAATCCGGCGGAAACCAGCCCCTTAAACAACGCCTCTTCTATCGTCTTGCCAATTCCGAGAACTTCGCCTGTAGATTTCATTTCGGGTCCGAGTTGCGAGTTTACGTCGTTCAGTTTTTCAAACGAGAACACGGGAACCTTGACCGCGACATAAGGCGAATTGGGATAAAGCCCTGTTCCGAAGCCCAGATTTTTGAGTTTTGCACCCACGAGAATTCGGGTTGCAAGGTCAACCATAGGAACGCCGGTAACTTTGGATATGTACGGAATGGTACGCGACGCACGGGGATTTACCTCTATCACGTACAGCTCGTTATGGTAAATAAGGTACTGAATATTTATAAGTCCCTTGGTTTTTAACGAAATTGCAAGCTTTGTAGAAACGTCTACAACCTTTTTAAGCATAACGTCGCTTAAATTGTAGGGCGGATAAACCGCAATCGAGTCACCGCTGTGAACGCCTGCCCTCTCTATGTGCTGCATAATCCCGGGTATGAGAACGTCAACCCCATCGGAGATCGCGTCAACTTCAAGCTCAGTACCCATTAAATATTTGTCGCAAAGCACGGGATTTTCAATCTTCTGCGCGAGAATTACGTCCATATACCTTTCAATATCGTTCTGAGTAAAGGCAATAGTCATATTCTGTCCGCCGATTACGTACGAAGGACGCAGAAGCACGGGATATCCGAGTTTTTCGGCTGCGGCAACCGCTTCTTCTGCCGTCATTACGGTCAATCCCTTGGGACGGGCTATTCCGAAACGCTCTAAAAGCGCGTCAAACCGCTCCCTGTCCTCGGCAAGGTCAACGCTGTCCGCAGGTGTACCTAAAATGCGAACGCCGCGTTTTTCAAGGTAGCTGCAAAGCTTTATCGCTGTCTGACCGCCGAACGTTATAACTACGCCGTAAGGTTTTTCTATATCAATTACATTCTGCACGTCTTCCGAAGTGAGCGACTCAAAATAAAGTCTGTCCGCAGTATCGAAGTCTGTTGAAACCGTTTCGGGGTTGTTATTGATAATAATTACTTCATACCCCAGCCTTTTCAGCGCCCAGACGCAATGAACGGAGGAATAGTCAAACTCAATACCCTGTCCTATTCTTATCGGACCCGAGCCTATAACTATTATTCTCTTTTTAGTGCTGTTTTTAACGAACGGCTTTGCCTCGTCGTTTTCTTTATCGTCAAAGGTCGAATAAAAATACGGCGTCTGAGCAGAAAATTCCGCACCGCAGGTATCAACCATTTTGAAAACCGAATTTCTGTGCATCGGCAGCGCATTACCCGAAATTTTTTCAAGTTCTTTATCGGGATAACCGAGCTGTTTGCCGCGCAGATATTGCTGTTTATCGATTGCCTTGCCCGCAATTTCCTTTTCGAAATCGGCAAGATTTTTCAGCTTAGACAAAAACCATTCGTCTATTTTTGTTATTGAATAAATATCGTCAATAGAAATTCCGCGTTTTATAGCTTCATACACAACAAACAGCCTTTCGTCAGTAAGTTCCGAAAGCTTTGCTCTTATTTCTTCGTCTGAGAACTGCGCCATTTTAGGCAAATTCAAAGACGACACCGAAATTTCCGCACCGCGGACGGCTTTCATAATAGCTGTTTCAAAGTTGGTGCCGATAGCCATAACTTCGCCCGTAGCCTTCATTCTCGTACCCAAACTGCGTTTTGCGTAAAGAAATTTATCAAAAGGCCACTTGGGAAGCTTAACAACGACGTAATCCAAAGTTGGTTCGAAACAAGCAAAAGTTTTGCCTGTTACGTCATTTTTAATTTCGTCAAGCGTATAGCCGAGTGCAATCTGGGTTGTAACTTTTGCAATCGGATAGCCCGTTGCTTTTGATGCGAGCGCCGACGAGCGGGAAACTCTGGGGTTTACCTCTATGACCGAATACTCAAACGAATCGGGATTTAATGCAAATTGGCAGTTACAGCCGCCCTCTATTCCGAGTTCTGAAATAATATCAAGCGATGCGGTTCTGAGCATCTGATATTCTTTGTCAGATAAAGTTACCGCAGGTGCAATTACAATCGAGTCGCCCGTATGAATACCCACAGGGTCAAAGTTTTCCATAGAGCAAACCGTCAGAACGTTGCCCGCGCTGTCGCGCAAAACTTCAAACTCAATTTCTTTCCAGCCGCCGATATATTTTTCAATTAAAACCTGCGTGATCGGCGAAAGCATAAGACCGTTGTGCGATATAAGTCTTAACTCTTCTTCGTTATACGCAACTCCGCCGCCAGCACCGCCGAGTGTGTACGCAGGGCGCACGATTACGGGATATCCGCCGATTTTTTCGGCAACAGCAATACATTCTTCAACCGTATAAGCAATATCCGAAGGAACTATGGGCTGATTGATTTTCTGCATAGTTTCCTTGAAAAGCTCTCTGTCCTCCGCTCTGTCAATTGAATCGAGCTTTACACCGATAAGCTTAACGCCGTACTCATCCAAAAAACCAGATTTTGCAAGCTGGCAGCCCAAAGTAAGTCCCGTCTGCCCGCCCAAGGACGCCAAAAGGCTGTCGGGGCGTTCTTTTATAATAATTCGCTTTAACGTATCGACCGTAAGCGGTTCAAGATAAATTTCGTCCGCAAGCGCGCGGTCGGTCATTATCGTCGCAGGATTAGAGTTGCAAAGAACGACGTTTATTCCCGCGTCTTTAAGCACTCTGCACGCCTGCGCACCGGCGTAGTCAAATTCAGCCGCTTGTCCTATGACGATAGGTCCCGAACCGATTACGAGTACTTTTTTAATATCTTCTCTCTTAGGCATTGTATTTACCTTCCTTAACGTTTGTTAAAAATTTATCGAACAAGAATGACGCGTCGTGCGGTCCGCCACAAGCTTCGGGGTGGAACTGTACCGTGAATGCGTTCATCTCGGGATAATCAAAACCTTCGCAAGTGCCGTCGTTTGCATTTACGTACGACAACTTACCACATTTCAAGCTTGACGAAACTACTTCATAGCCGTGGTTTTGGCTTGATATATAAACACGCCCCGTTTCAAGATTTTTAACAGGCTGGTTTGCACCGCGGTGTCCGTAC
>JAIEAS010000315.1 GCA_029071285.1 Clostridia bacterium | reverse complement strand
GTTAAAACCCGAGAACGCATCGGCTGACGAAGTGTTGGAGTTGTTAAATGAATAATACTGAATTTATTGAAAGTTGCGAAAATAAATTAAATCAAAAGTTCAAGGCGATAGATGATATCGCCTACTTTAATCAGGTTAAAGTCAGCAAGGCGTTTAAGAATAATCAAATCGCCGTCCGTCATTTTAACGGAACGACGGGATACGGTTACGGCGACGAGGGCAGAGCTTGTCTCGGCAATCTTTATGCTGAAGTTTTCGGGGCTGAAAGCGGAATAGTTTCGCCTCATTTGGTTTCGGGTACGCACGCATTAACGGTTGCGCTGTTCGGACTTTTGCGCCCTGAGGATACTTTGTTTTGTATAAGCGGTATGCCTTACGATACTATTCGCGGCGTAATTTACGGTTCGGGCAACGGCTCTTTGAAAGATTTTGGCGTACACTTTGAATGTTGCGATTTGAAGGACGGCAAGTTTAATTTTGATGTAATAAAAAAGAAGTTTAATACTTCCGTAAAAGTAGTTTATATTCAGCGTTCACGCGGATACGAATTGCGTGATGCGTTTTCCTGTACGGAAATTGAAAACGCGTGCAAGTTTGTGCGCGGACTTGGTTTTAAGGGCTGTATATTCGTTGATAACTGCTACGGTGAATTTGTTGAAGTTAAAGAACCTACCGAGGTCGGTGCGGATATTATAGTCGGCTCGCTTATTAAAAATGCGGGCGGCGGACTTGCTCCTACGGGCGGTTATATTTGCGGAAAAGCCGAATATGTGGAACTTATAGGCAAAAGGCTTACTGCGCCTTCAATCGGTTTGGAAGTAGGTTCCTATGCGGCGGGATATCAATATTTTTATCAGGGATTGTTTATGGCTCCGCATACGGTTGCCCAAGCGTTGAAAACCAGCTTTCTGATTGGTCAGGCTATGGACGAGCTGGGTTATAAAAATTATCCTACGATTGATAAAATGCCGTCGGATATTACGCGCGCAATTCAATTTGACAGTGCGGATAAAATGGTGAACTTTATAAGAGAAGTGCAGTACGCGTCGCCTGTGGACGGTTACGTTACTTGCGAACCATGGGATATGCCCGGTTACGACGATAAAATAATTATGGCGGCGGGTACGTTTGTTTCTGGTGCCTCAATTGAACTCTCCGCAGACGGTCCCGTAAAACCGCCGTATATTGCTTATTTCCAAGGCGGTTTGACCTACGAACACGGCAGATACGCGCTTGAAAGAATTTTGAACAAATTAAGAGGTTAATATGGATTGCGAATTGCGCCAATGGCGGGTAGAAGACGCGGAAAGCTTAGCCGAGCTTTTGAACAATAAAAAGATTTTGGATAATCTTCGTGACGGCTTGCCTTATCCGTATAAGGTAAGCGACGCGCTCGACTATATCAAATCCATGCTTGAAGCCGATAAAAATTTTACGTTTGCGTTTGCGGTTGTCGTTGATGGCAAGGTTGCCGGCAGTATCGGAATATTCAGACAAAGCAATATACATTCAAAAACCGCCGAGTTAGGTTATTATATAGGCGAGCCTTATTGGAATAAGGGAATTGCTACTGCCGCAGTAAAACAGGCTTGCGATTACGTTTTTAAAAATACGGATATTATAAGAATTTTTGCTGAACCATTCTCGAGGAACGTTGCCTCGTGTCGTGTGCTTGAAAAGGCGGGGCTTGTTTATGAGGGAACGCTCCGCGCAAATGCTGTTAAAAACGGTATCGTTGAAGATATGAAAATTTACGCAAAGATAAAAGCTGAATAATAACGGAGAAATTTTATGCTTGACGCAATTTTAGCAAACGAAATTATCGCCCAACGCGTATTTAATCAATTGTATATCTATCTAGATATAG
>JAIEAS010000314.1 GCA_029071285.1 Clostridia bacterium | reverse complement strand
ATATATTGTGGTATAATCTTTTCGTAAGCAGTAGATATTGTGGTTTTATACTACGAAGAACGTAAAACCCGACTTGAATGCCGCGATAATAAGGTAAACGTTTAAAACGGCAATAACGGGCATCAGTATCATAAGAAGCAGGTTTTTAAGCCTGTACCGCATAATAAACATACTTACGTAAATTGCGATTGCTCCGCCTAAAATTGCGGTAAGGATAAGCTTTCCGTCGCCGCTCGTCATTTTAGAATCGTTTTCGCCGAACTCGTCGCGTTGCGCTTTTAAAAGCATAACCGCGTAAAAGTTCACGGCGAGTATATATACGATAAAAATAATATAAAGTAGCAGCATAATAAAAGTATGCTACAAATGAAGTACTTTAATTCGGAGAAGTCAATGTCTAAAGTAGCCGTAATAATGGGTAGCAAATCTGATTTTAACGTTGTAAAGCCCGCCGTAGACGTAATCAAAAGCTTCGGTGTGGAAACGGAAGTCAGGGTTATATCTGCGCACAGAACGCCCGAAGAGGCGCACGAGTTTTCTGCGAATGCAATAAAACGCGGAGTTGAAGTCATAATCTGCGCCGCAGGCAAGGCTGCACACCTCGGCGGTGTTATTGCCGCAAGCACTACGCTGCCCGTGATAGGTCTGCCTGTAAAAACGGATATGATGGGCGGACTTGACAGTTTGCTTTCGATAGTTCAGATGCCTTCGGGTATACCGGTTGCTACAGTAGGTGTAAACGGCGGGGAAAATGCAGGACTTCTTGCGCTGCAGATTCTCGGCATAAAATATCCCGAAATTGCAAAAAAACTCAATGAATATAAATCGGTAATGAGAAAGAAAATCAACGCCGACGACGTTGCTCTGCAATCCGAGCTGGAGCAAAAGTAAAACCATACCCGCGAACTATAACGCGGGTATTTCAGTTGTTAAATAATAAAAGTTTTTATACAAGGAGTCAAATTATGCAGAAAAAGGAACAGCTTTACGAAGGCAAAGCAAAAAAGGTATTCGCAACCGACAATGCGGACTACGTCATCGTTTCATATAAAGACGACGCAACCGCATTCAACGGACTTAAAAAAGGTACCATAACCGGCAAGGGCGTCATCAACAACAAGATGAGCAATATGATGATGCAGATGCTTGAAAAGAAGGGAATACCCACTCATTTCGTTGAGCAGATTGACGACAGAAACACAGTCGTTAAAAAAGTTCAGATAGTTCCCCTCGAAGTAATTATCAGAAACGTTGCCGCAGGCAGCTTCTCAAAGAGATACGGCGTTGCCGAAGGCACTAAATTTTCTGAGCCGACTATCGAATTTTCATACAAAAACGACGAGTTGGGTGACCCCTTAATTAACGATTATCATGCCCTGGCTCTCAATCTTGCAACTCCCGAAGAGATTGCAACCATTAAGAATATGGCTTTTGCGGTAAACGATGCAATGAAAGCTTTCTTCAAAGAGCTGCATATCGATCTTATCGACTTTAAGCTTGAATTCGGCAGATTTAAGGGCAACATCGTCCTTGCCGACGAAATTTCGCCCGATACCTGCCGCTTCTGGGAAGCAGGCAGCTGGGATACTACCAAGCACGTAAGTCTTGACAAAGACAGATTCCGCAGAGACCTCGGCGGAGTTGAGGACGCATATAAAGAAATTTTCAAACGTCTTACAGGAGAGTAATAAATGGGCGGTTTTTTCGGCTCTGTAAAAAAGAAAAGCGCTGTTTTTGACGTTTTCCTCGGTACCGATTATCATTCACACCTCGGAACCAAACGCGGCGGTATGGCGGCGTACGATTCGGCTATTGGATTGCAGCGCGAAATACATAATATTGAAAACGCTCCTTTCAGAACGAAGTTCGAACGCGTTCTGTCCGAAATGAAGGGCAACGCGGCGATAGGGTGTATAAGCGATACCGACCCTCAGCCACTTCTGATGGTTTCTAAGCTCGGCACTTATGCAATCTGTACGATAGGCATAATAAACAACGCTTCACAGGTAATGAATAATCTGCTTGCACGCGGCGGCTATTTTGACGCTATGACGGGCAGCAAGGTAAACACCAACGAACTCGTTGCCGCGCTTATCAACTGCAAAGATAATTACGTTGACGGTATCCGTTACGCGCAGGAACAGGTTGAAGGAACGGTATCAGTTCTTCTTTTGACTGACAAGGGAACTTTAATCGCCGCAAGGGACAAGTTCGGCAGACTTCCCGTACTTATCGGCAAGTGCGGGGACGGTTACTGCGTATCGTTTGAAAGTTTTGCGTATAAAAAGCTGGGATATACCGATTACCGTGAACTCGGCCCTGCAGAAATAGTTGAAATTTCCGCAGATGAAGTTAAACAGCTTTCGCCTCCGGGTAAAGAAATGCGCATTTGCGCTTTCCTTTGGTCGTACTACGGTTATCCTACGTCTACATACGAGGGCGTTAACGTTGAAGTTATGCGCTGCAAAAACGGTGAAATCTTTGCAAAGAACGACGCAAAGTCGCGCGATTTACACGACGTTGATTACGTCGGCGGTGTTCCCGACTCTGGCACGCCTCATGCGATAGGATATTCAAACGCGAGCAAAATTCCGTTTGCACGTCCTTACATAAAATATACGCCCACGTGGTCGCGCAGCTTTATGCCCGTGAACCAGACTGAGAGGAATAAGGTTGCAAAAATGAAGCTTATTCCCGTACACGAGTTTATCGAAGGCAAAAATCTGCTTCTCGTCGACGACTCGATAGTAAGGGGCACTCAGCTTAAAGAAACGGTTGAATTTTTGTATTCTCACGGAGCAAAAGCCGTTCATATGCGTTCGGCGTGTCCTCCTATAATGTACGGATGCAAATATCTGAATTTCTCACGTTCCACAAGCGATATGGATTTGATTACCCGCCGTACTATGGCTGAGCTTGAGGGCGAAGAGGGAATTAAACATATAGAAGAATACAGCGATTCTAATACCGAGCGCGGTAAAGCAATGCGCAAGGCAATTTGCAATAAATTCAAATTCGAATCGCTTGAATTTCAATCGTTGGAGGGCTTGATAGAAGCTATCGGTATAGAGCCCTGCAAACTTTGCACCTATTGCTGGACAGGCAAGGAGTAATTTATGGACGGCGAGATTCACGAGGAGTGCGGCGTTTTCGGTGTGTACTCGCTTGAAAACCGTGACGTTGCCCGCACCGTTTATTACGGACTGTACGCTCTTCAACACAGAGGGCAGGAGTCTGCGGGTATAGCGGTAGCCTACGCCGACAAAATTGTGTATCATAAGGGCATGGGATTAGTGCCCGACGTGTTTTCGGGCGGAAGCCTGGAAAAGCTTCCCGAAGGCGATATTGCTATAGGACACGTCCGCTATTCCACAACTGGCGCAAGTCAGCTTCTGAACGCCCAGCCCGTAGTATTTACGGGTAAGTGCGGTAAAATGGCGCTTGCGCATAACGGCAATCTTATCAATACGCAGCAGTTGCGTAGCGAAATGATTGAACAGAACGCAGTGTTTCAGACAACGATTGATTCGGAAGTTATGGCGGTGTTTATAAACGCCTTATCCGACGGCGATATCCTGACCGGTGTAAAACGCGCTTGCCCGAAATTTAAAGGTTCCTACGCGCTTGTAATTATGACCTGCGACAAGCTTATAGCCGTGCGCGACCCGTACGGTATAAGACCGCTTTGCATAGGCGCAACGGGCAACGATTATATAGTAGCCAGCGAAACCTGCGCGCTCGACGCGGTCGGTGCAAATTTCGTACGCGACGTAAAGGCAGGCGAAATAGTAGTTATAGACAGTCAGGGAATCCATTCTTATATGATGGACGACCTTCCCAAGCACAGCAATATCTGCATTTTCGAATACGTATATTTTGCCAGACCCGACACCATTCTTGACGGCGTAAGCGTGTACGAGGCAAGGAAAGAAGCGGGCAAACTGCTTGCACGGTATTGTCCTGTTGAGGCCGATTTGGTTTCGGGCGTGCCCGATTCCGGAAACGTAGCTGCGCGGGGATATGCGGAAGAGAGCGGAATACCGTTCGTTGAAGCGCTTGCTAAAAACAGGTACGTTGGCAGAACTTTTATTCAGCCCAACCAAAATCAGCGGGAGAACAGTCTGAACGTAAAAATGAATGCTCTCCGCGCGAACATACGCGGCAAACGCGTGATTCTGATAGACGACTCTATAGTGCGCGGAACTACGATGCGCAAAATAGTAAAAATGTTGCGTGACGCGGGCGCGGAGGAAGTACACGTAAGAGTGTGCTCGCCGATAATAAAGCACCCCTGTCACCTCGGTATAGATATTCAGACCTACTCGCAGCTTATAGGCGCGTATAAGGACGAGGAAGCTATATGCGAAAGCCTCGGCGCAGACAGTGTAAGGTATCTTACGGTAGATCAGCTTGTAAGTACCTGCAAAGGTAAATCGAGCGGTTTTTGTCTCGGTTGTTTCAACGGTGAATATCCTTACTCGCTTGACGGTTACAAAGCCGACAAGTTTAAACTTGAATAACAAAAGGAGAAAATATGGCTATTTCTTATAAAGACAGCGGCGTTGACGTCGAAAGGGGTTATCAGGCGGTAAAGCTTATGAAGGAGCACGTAAAATCCACCTACACGGCGGGAGTGCTCGGCGACATAGGCTCGTTCGGCGGTTTTTTCAAAATGCCCAAAGGCGTTAAAAATCCCGTACTCGTTGCGGGTACCGACGGCGTCGGAACAAAACTCAAATATGCTATAATTGCCGACAAGCACGACACCATAGGTATCGACGCGGTGGGAATGTGCGTAAACGACATAGTTTGTCAGGG
>JAIEAS010000313.1 GCA_029071285.1 Clostridia bacterium | reverse complement strand
GTGCAGGATATTGCAATTCTGCGCGCCAACGGGTACGACATAACTTCCACGAACCGCGGCTATCTGCTGAATACGGGCTTGGGCGCGTCGCGTGTTTTTAAGTGCAGGCACTCGTTTGAGGAAATCGTGGACGAGGGGATGCTGGTTATAAACCTCGGCGGAAAGATTGAGGATATTTTCGTAAACCACCGCGTGTACGGCAGAATTTCCGCAAGACTGGATTTAATCAACCGTATCCACGTTGAAGAGCTGTACCGCTCGCTGGTGTCGGGAGCGTCGAAGCCGCTTATGAGCGTAACCGACGGCTATCACTACCACACCGTATCCGCCCCGTCGGAAGAAGCCCTCGATAAAATCGAAACCGCTTTGCGCGAAAAAGGTTTTCTTATAGAAATATAAAAGATGAGGAATTAATCGTGGAGATAAGTACGGGAGAAAAAATTTTCGAATTAAGAAAAGCAAAAGGAATATCGCAGGAAGAGCTTGCTGAAAAGGTCGGCGTATCCCGTCAGACTGTTCACAAGTGGGAGACGGATTCGGTCAAACCAAGCTATGAAAATCTGCTTGCTTTAAGCGAGGCGTTAGGAGTTGAAAAAGATTTTATTGACAAACCCTTTACACCGTTATCCGACAACGAAAAAGCCGAAATTGCGGTCTCGGCAAGCAGGTCGGTAAAAGCAACGATATACAAGATACTGGTGGGCGTAACTACGGTGATTGCCGCGGTTGCGATTTTTATCACCGTTTGTCTGGGTATTATGTCCCATCCCACAAATACGGGGGATTTTACTGAACTAACGATTGAGGTTAGCGACGACCAATTTGTACCCGTATTGCTTGCTACGTTAATAGTAGTTATTGGAGATATTGTGTTTGTAATTTTGCTTGCAAAAATAAACAGTGATATAAAAAAAGAAAAATGTAAACCAAATGTAAACAAAATGTAAACCAAATGTAAACCTCGAGTATGTAGATTTTTTTTACCGGTTGATGTAAAATACCTAATGAATATATTCTTGTAATTATAGACGGGGGTATACGGTTTGTAGACACAAATTTCATATCCTGAATGTAAAAAGAGTGTATAATTAAAAGCA